>NZ_SAVA01000009.1:0-205029 GCF_004022465.1 Paenirhodobacter huangdaonensis
GCCGGATGGAGCGCGAGATGCGCCTCACCATGGCGCGGATGCAGGCGGCGACGGCGCGGGTGGAGGCGCGTGAGCGCGCCCTCGCGCAGGTCGAGCGTATGCCGAAAGCGCCGGTCGAGTCCGATCCCGAGGTGATCGAGACGCCGGAGGCGACGGCGCAGGTGGGTGAGTAGCCGGCGCTATGTGAAGAGGATCTGGCGTGTCCCGAAAGATCGGGGCGCGCTGGAATACCTCGCGACACTCATTGTCAAGATGCTGGTCAAGCACGGCTGGCCGGCCAAGTGGGTGCGCGAGCCCTTCACTGGTGGTTTCGTCGTGGTCAGCCATGACCACGGCGAGGCCTTGCCGCCCGACTTCCTAGAGGCCGTGCAGATCGCGGCGCGGATCGTCGCGAGGACCTATCGCGTCGAGATTGAGCAGCATGGCTCTTTCGTTGGCCTGCTCTGTGACTATGAGGTCACGGCGGGCGGGCACTTTAAAAAGCTGAGGTAATCACATGATTTTGCAAGGAAAGGCTCGCGCCCCTGTGCGCGAGGTGGTCTTGCATTGCGCGGCGATCAGGACCGGGCAATTCGCCCATATGGGGCCGTTTCAGGTGTTCGCCACGGTCAATCGTTGGCACACCGAGCGCGGGTTCAAGCATGGCTTTGGCTATCACGGGCTCTTCATGCCCGATGGCACCTGGTATTCGGGGCGCCCGTTCACGATGACCGGCGCCCATGTTCTCGGTCATAACACCGGCACGCTGGGCTTTCTGCTGATTGAAAGTCAGCAGGTGACCCATATCGGGCGGTTCGATGACTGGTTTACCGCCGCGCAGGCGCAGGCCGTCAAGGCCAAGCTGCGCGAGATCGACGGTATCAAGCAGGTTTCGGGGCATAATGATTATGCCCCGAAACTCTGCCCGGGCTTTCACGTCGAAAGCGGCGACTGGCTGTAGCCGTCGCCCTGCCCTGCCCGCCCATCTGGAACAGTGGGCGGGTGGGGGGCTCAGCATCCCTTGTTCCTGTATGCAATTAAAGAGACTAATTCATGTGCACTCGACCTATTGAGAAAGACGGCAAGGTCTTCGCCTGTCGCACGTGCGATCAGTGCATCTCGACGCGCCGCCATAATTGGGTGGCGCGGGCGATGATGGAAAAAACCCAGCATGAGCATTGTCTTGTGCTGGCGTTGACCTATTCGGACGAGACCCCCGAGGGGCGAGACGGTGCGCGAATGTTCGCGTATGCTGATGTTCAGGCGTTTATGGGGCGGCTGCGCGCTGCGGCGCGGCGGCAGGCCAAGCGGAAGCGGTGGAACCTTGTGCCGGTGCTACGCTTCTTGGTTGCTGGGGAGCAGGGCGACCGGAATGGGCGCTGCCATTGGCATATGATCCTGTATTCCAATTTTGAGGTGACGGCGCTCGGCGAGGTGCGCGGGCGGTATGGTGTTTTGACGCGGCTCGCGGACATGCTGACTATTGGGAAGCGGAAGAAGCGCCTTCATTGGTCCATGTGGCCTTTCGGTTTCGTGACTGTGCAGGAGCCCGATCAGGGCGGCATGAATTATGTTCTCTCTTATTGTTTGAAAGACCAGTTTACCGGCGAAAAGTCGCAGGACACTATGCGCGAGGCGAAGGCCGAGAATTTCGCCACTGGTCTGTTTCGAATGAGCAAGCGCCCCGCGATCGGGGAGGCGTGGCTCTATTCGAAGATGGAAGCGCTTGACGCGATGCGCGCGGTGCTTCCTGCCGTGGAGCTGAGGATACCCGATTTTCACGGCTATTACGTCCCGAGCGGTGCCTTTCGTGAGAAAACGCTCTGGGCTCTCGTCGCGCTGAACAGGCGCGTTGTATGGGCCACCGGCGCGCCTGCGCCGCAGTGGCCCTCTTTGCTTGCCTCGTGTCGTGAGCGCGAGGCAGATTTGGAGATCCTGAATGGCCCACAAACCGACGAAGAAGAGGACCCCCTCGAAGTCGAGATTGAGCGGCGGCGCTCTCAAGCAGCCGGCGAAAGCGCGCGTCGTGATTTTGCCCGGCGATGCGGCGCCGCTGTCGCCTGCGATTGGTGCCTCGGATTCCTTACCGAAGCGGCGCTTGCCGAGCGAGGTATTGAACGCTTCGAGGACGAGGCCGGCGTCTGGCAATATCGCTCGACTCCGGGCCGAGCGTCACTTGCCGAGCGCCGTGCTGAGCGCGGAAGCGGTATCAATCCCGACTGCCGCGAGCGAGGCACGAAGCTCGCCCGCCTCACCTTCCCGGCGACGGGAGGAGGTGCGGGACATGCTGGATGACCCGCGAAAGACGGTCTGCAAGGAGCGTCCCAAGGATACCAAATCCAAGGGGGGTGGTTCACGGGCCTTTGTCCCGTGGTGTGATCGTAAGAAATAAGCCCCCGGCCCCGCTCTCTTCATTAAGGGCTGTAGGGGCCGGGGGCGTGGTTGAGCTGGCGCAACGCCAGCGTCCTGTGTTGGCCCGGGGCACGGTTCGGCAGGTAGCACGGTGCTTGCTCTCCGTTCGCTCTGCGCGCGCTGCTGAGTGTCCCCGGTGCCGCCTATGCGCAGCCCCCCATGACTGGGGGGCGTAGCGCAAGGGGGGTTGATCCCCCTCCCTCAAGGGAGGGAATGGTGATACTGCATCCCCCGGATGGATCGTGCCTGCAAACGACGCAGTTCAACCAGAGGTTGTTTTCACCTCATAATGCGTTGTCATCGTGCGTGTTAACCTGTTCTGTTTATGTTCACGCCAGAATTTGCGCCAAAGGCGTTGACAACCTCACCCCCTTGTGTCTACTACGAGATGTGCGATTTTCGCACGGCACTTTACCTTTTACCAATTATTGGCCAAACGGATACCCCGGGAAAAGGGACCCCGCTGCGGGTTCAGCCACGGCGCTGACGACCGAACAGCACGGTCGCCAGATCCGATGGCGGGATCGGCTTTGCCATGATCTGCGCCGCCATCGCCGTCGCCCGGCGTTGCAGCGCCTCGCTGCGGTCGGCGGTGACGATCCGCGCGCTCACATCGCCCAGCCTTGCGCGCAGCGCCGCCAGACAGTCGAGCCCGTCGATGCCGTCGCCGAGCTGGAAGTCGATCAGGCAGATGTCAGGCTCGACCCCGGTCGCGTCGATCAGCTCGAGCGCCTCTTCGCCGCTCGCGACGTCGAGCACCGTCACCCCCCATTTCTCCAGCAGCTGCACCATCGCGCCCGCCAGCGCCGCGTCGTTCTCGACCAGCAGCACCAGCAGATCGCGCGCCTCGGCGTCCCGCATCTCGACCGGCGCCGGCCCCTCGGGCCGCGGCACCGGGCCCGCCACCGGCTGCAGCCGGACGCTGAAGGTCGAGCCGCAGCCGGGCGCCGAGCGCAGGCCGAGCGGATGGCCAAGCACCGCCGCCGCGCGCTCGACGATGGCAAGGCCAAGCCCCATCCCCTCCGAGGCCGAGGCATGGGCGTTCAGCCGGTGGAATTCGCGGAAGATCAGCTCCTGATCCTCCTCGGCGATGCCGGTGCCGCTGTCGCGCACCTCGACGCGCAGCATCGGGCCGCGCCGGCGCGTCAGCACCGCGACGCGGCCGCGCTCGGTGTAGCGGATCGCGTTCGAGATCAGGTTCTGCAGGATCCGCCGCAGATAGGCCCGGTCGGAGATCACCACGGCTTCCGTCGGCCGGATCACCAGACCGATCCCCTTCAGCGCCGCAATCGGGGTGAATTCGTCGGCGAGCGCGCGGAACATCGGCCCGAGCGCCACCGGCGCCATGTCGACCGCGACGCGGCCCGATTCCAGGCGCGAGATGTCGAGCAGTGCACCGAGGATGCCCTCGACCGACAACAGCGCGTTTTGCGCCTTTTCCAGCGTGCCGCGTGCGGCCGGGCTGATCGCATCGTCGCCGAGAGAGGTCAGATAGAGTTTGGCCGCCGAGAGCGGCTGCAACAGGTCGTGGCTTGCTGCCGCGACGAAGCGCGAGCGCGAGGCATTCGCCCGCTCGGCCCGCTCGAGCGCATCCTCGAGTTCAAGCGTGCGCTCGGCCACCCGCGCCTCGAGTGTCTCGTTCGCGCGCTCGAGCGCCACCAGCGCCGAGCGTTCCGCGGTGACATCGGCGAGCGAGATCACGAAGCCGCCGTCGGGCAGCTCCTGCGCGAAGATCTCGTAGATCTGCCCGCCCTCGTGGCGCACCTCCATCTGGAAATGGTCGCGCCGGCGGGCGCGTCGCACCCAGTCGGCGAGCCGATAGGCGCTGAGCCCGTTCGGGAAGATGAACTGGTTGCGCACCTGTTCCAGCAGCGTGTCGAAATGCATCCCGGTGCGCAGCCGGTTGCGCGGCAAGGTCAGGTAATCGGCCATCCGCTCGTTCCAGCCCAGCAGATGCAGCCGCGCGTCGAAGATGCACACCCCGAGGTTCAGGTGTTCGAGCGTGGCGCGCAAGACCGCCGCCTGATCGTCGAGCATCCGCCCGCGCTCGCGCCGCTCGGCGCGGATCAGATCGGTCACCTCGGTCTGCAAGATCACCGTGCCGCCATCCTGGGTGCGGTGTTCCGAGACCTGCACCCAGCGGTCCGCGCCCATTCTCTGGGTCAGGATGAAATGGTGCTGCTCGTGGCGCAACCGGCGCATCTCGATCCAGCTCTCGGGGGTCATGCCCTCGGCCAGGCCGAGATGGCGCGAGCGCGCCACGGTGCGCAGATAGTCCGAGAAATGCAGCCCCGGCATCAGCTGATCGCGGATGTCGGGCAAAAGCGCGTTGAAGCGCGTGTTGCACATCACCAGAATTTCGCTGCTGTCGAAGAGCGCAAAGCCTTCCTGCAGCGTCTCGACCGCGGCGGCAAGGTTCTGCCGCGTCGTCTCGGTCTCGCGATTGGCGTCGGCGAGCCGCGCGTTCGAGGCGTTGAGCAGGTCAAGCGCGCGTTCGAGGTCGCGGGTGCGCTCGCGCACCTGTTCCTCGAGCATCGCGGCACGCTGGAACTGGGCAAAGCCGGTGCCGCGGTCCTCGGTCATCTCCTCGGCATGACGGATCAGCGCGCCGGCGATGGTCAGCAGCTTTTCGTTCTGCCGCGCCAGGCTGTCGGCCGGATCGACCAGCGACAGCGCCAGATCGGCGTCGATCCCCTGCCCGCTCATCGCCGCTCTCCCGGCGGGAAGAAGGCCAGGCCCGTCATCGTCTGATTGACGTGCATCGCGCCGATCTGTTCGCCATAGGTCGAAAAGCCGGTGACATGGTGGCGGGCAAGGGTTTCCGAGACCGCCCGCACCCGTTGCCGCGCCGTCGCCTCGATCCGGCGGAAGATGCAGTCGAAGCCGAGGATCGCCGAGGGCGCGCCGTCGCGGGCCAGCGCCGCGAGTTCACGTTCGAGGTGCTCGGCGATGTCGGTGGGCTCGGCAAGTGTCAGCACCAGCCCCTCGGCGATCGCGGCAAAGAAGATCAGCGCGCCGTCCGGACCGACCGACTGGATCGCGCGCACGTGGTGGCGCCCGCCCGCGCGCACCAGCACCGGATGCGAGGCGAAGACGAAGGACGACAGCTGCCCGGGTGCAAGGCCGAGCAGGCGCGCATATTCCTGCGCCGCGGGTTCGTCATTGATCCGGGTGACGATGCGGCGCGCAGGATCGGCGCCGGTCACCACCATCCGCCGCCCGGTCGGCTGCAGATGATCGAGCGAGAACGGCTGCACCGCGCAGGACGAGCGCACCAGGCTGAGGATCGCGGCATTGCCGAGCACCCTTCCCCGCGCGCAGATCTCGGTGCGGCGGAAGTCGCCGCCATCGCCCGCCGAGCCGCCGACGATCGGCACCGCACCAAGGGCGCCCGAAAGCTGCGCCACCAGCCGGTCTTCCTCGCCCGAGAGCCCGTCGACAAGCAGCACGGCGAATTCGTGGATCGCCGCGCCCGCGCGCCGGCCAAGGCTCTGGCGGGCGCGCAGCACCTCGCCGATCAGCGCCTTCGGATCGAGCCGGTCGAGGTTCTCGATCAGCAGCATCTCGACCTCGAAGCCCGCCTGCGGCAGCGCGAAGGCCACCACCTGCCCTTCGTCATAGCCCGCCCCGGTCAGCTCGCCCGCCGTGGTGCAGCCGCACACCAGCGCACGCGGAAAGGCCGCTTCGGCGGCGGTGCAGAGCGAGCCGAGATCGGCCGCGGGGCTGGCAAACAGGAAGACCTGCGCGAAGGGCCCGGGGCCGAGGTCCCGGGCCAGCCGCGCGATCAGGTTTTCCGCCCCGGCGGGCGCCGAGGCGGATACCGGGCACGGCAACGGCTCCGGCGCGGCGGCTCCGGTGATCTGCTGTTCTGGCATGAGGTCCTCCCTCACGCAGCCTAGCGCGACTGCCAGCTTCCGGGCAATGCCCCCGTCGTCTGCGCCTCGCGTGCCAGCAGCACCGCCTGGGTGCGGCTGTAGACGCCGAGCTTGCGCATGATCGCGGTGACATGGGCCTTGACCGTGGTCTCGGCGATCGACAGGTCATAGGCGATCTGCTTGTTCATCTTGCCGGCGCAGATCTGTTCGAGGATGTTCGCCTGCTGCCGGGTGAGCGCGCTGAGCCGGCGGATCGCCTCGTCCTGCGGCGTCATGCCATTGCCCTCGGCCAGCGTCTCGCCGGTGCTTTCGGGCACGAAGGTCTCGCCGCGCGCGATCGCGGCAAAGGCCGCGCGGAACAGCTCACGCTTCGAATGCTTGGGCACGAAGCCCGCCGCGCCCGCCAGGATCGCCGCGCGGATCACCCGCGGCTCGTCGACCGAGGAGACGACGACGATCGGCAGATCGGGCGCCGCCGCGCGCAGGCTCATCAGCCCCTCGAGCCCGTTCACATCGGGCAGGTTGAGGTCGAGCACGATGACATCGGGGCGCGGCCCCTGCCCCTCGATCCGCGCGAGCGCCACCGACAGCCGGTCGGCCTGGGCGATCTCCCCGATCCCCGCCACCGCCTGCAGCGTCATGCCGAGCGCGTCGCAGAACAGCGGATGGTCATCGACGATCAGCGCCGAGCGGAACTCGCCGCGATGGAGGCCGGGGGCGGAATGGGTCATCGTGTGATCCTGTCGTCGTCTTTCCCGATCTTGCGGGCTTGCCCTCACCCTAGCAAGCCCCGCCGGTGCGCCATACTGTCCTTTGGTCGGAGCAGCGCGCAGACGAAAGGGCGCGAGGTTTCCCCCGCGCCCCCAACCAAGGCCACTCGTGACGATCAGTTCGCCGAGGCGAGCTGCTTCGGCAGCTTGAAGGTCCAGACCATGCCGCCCTGGTTCAGGTAGTTGACCTTCTTCGCGACCTCGCCGCCCCAGAGCGGCACCGCGCCACCCCAGCCCGACATGACCGAGACATACTGTTCGCCATCCTGTTCCCAGGTGATCGGCTGGCCGACGATGCCCGAGCCGGTCTGGAACGACCACAGCTTCTCGCCGGTGTCGGCATCGAAGGCGATGAATTCGCCCTCGGGGTTGCCGGTGAAGACGAGGCCACCCGCGGTCGACATCACCCCGCCCCAGAGCGGAGCCGAGTTCTTGTATTCCCACTTCACCTCGCCGGTGTTCGGGTCCATCGCCTTCAGCGAGCCGATGTAATCCTCGAACAGCGGCTTGATGGTGAAGCCCGCGCCCAGATAGGCCGCGCCCTTCTTGTAGCTGATCGGCTCGTTCCAGATGTCCATGCCCCATTCGTTCGAGGGCACGTAGAACAGGCCGGTCTTCTGGTTGTAGGCCATCGGCATCCAGTTCTTGCCGCCGAGGAACGAGGGCACGGCGAAGACCTGCTGGCCCTTGCCGCCTTCGGCCGCGGCATCGGGGGCGCCGGGGCGGTTTTCCTCGTTGTAGATCGGCCGGCCGTTCTCATCGATGCCCTTGGCCCAGTTGATCTCCTTGACGAAGGGATGGGCCGAGACGAACTTGCCGTCCTCGCGGTTCAGAACATAAAAGAAGCCGTTGCGGTCGGCGGTCGCATAGCGCTTGTTGCCGTCCTTGTCGACGAAGCCCACGACCTCGTTCACGCCGTCGAAGTCCCAGCCCTCGCGCGGCGTGGTCTGGAAGTGCCACTTGATCTCGCCGGTCTTCGGGTCGATGCCGACGCGGCTTGCGGCATAGAGGTTGTCGCCCGTGTTGCCCTCGACCGGCGTACCGGCGTTGCGCAGGTGGCTGTTCCAGGGCGCCGGGTTGCCCGCGCCGAAGATCAGCGTGTCGGTGTCGGCGTCATAGGAACCGCCCAGCCAGGTCGCGCCGCCGCCGGTCTTCCACATGTCGCCCGGCCAGGTCGCATTGAGCGTGCCCGTCATGGTGCTTTCCTTGCCCATGTAGGTGCCCATGTTGCCTTCGATCATCGGCCGGGTCCAGACCAGCTCGCCGGTCTCGGCGTCGCGCGCCTGCACCTCGCCGACGATGCCGAATTCGCCGCCCGAATTGCCGGTGACCACGAGCCCGTTCACGATCAGCGGCGCCGCGGTGTAGGAGTAGCCCTCCTTGTAATCGGCGATCTTCTTGTTCCACTTGACCTTGCCGGTCTTCAGATCGAGCGCGAGGATGCGTGCGTCGAGCGTGCCGAAATAGATGTTGTCGCCATAGATCGCCGCGCCGCGGTTGATGACGTCGCAGCACGGCAGGATGCCCTCGGGCAGACGGGCGTCATATTGCCAGACTTCCTTGCCGGTCTTCAGGTCGATCGCATACATGCGCGAATACGAGCCGGTGATGAACATCATCCCGTCGTAGACCAGCGGCTGGCTTTCCTGACCGCGCTGCTTCTCGCCCCCGAGCGAGAACGCCCAGGCCGGCACCAGGTTCTTGACGTTGTCCTTGTTCAGGATCTCGAGCGGGCTGTAGCGCTGCAGGTTACGCCCCATCCCGTTGGTCAGCACATTCTCGGTGCTTTCCTGATCCTTCAGCAGGTCCTCCTCGGTCACCCCGGCCATCGCCGCCGTGCCGAGACAGGTGATGGCCAGCACCGTGGCCAGAACAAAACGGTTCATCGCAGTCGTCCTCCCGATCTCCCGATCACTCCCTGCCCGCCGGCCGGGCACTGCGCACCGGGGGCGGACTCGGGTTCAAGTATCGGTGAGCGGCGCGAGAGGTATATTGTCCATTGGTCTTACGACCCTCCGACGGGGTTTCGGCGCAGCAAGAAAGGGGCGCGCGCGGAGGCTCCGCACACGCCCAGAAACCCCGGAAAACCCGTTATTTCCTGAGGGTCGAGAGGTAGGTGACGATGAAGTCCTGCACCGTCGGATCCTCGATGCCGACATGGCGCATCTTGGTCCCCGGCACGAACTTGTCGTTCGCCTCCATCCAGGCGCGCAGTGCGCCGGGCGTCCAGACGAAGCCCGCCTTCTGCAGCGCCTCGGAATAGGGATAGCCCGGGAAGGTGCCGGCGCGGCGGCCGACCACGCCATCAAGCAGCGGGCCATAGCTCTTCTTGTCGGCATCGACCGAATGGCAGCGGTGGCAGGTGCTGTCGAAATAGGCCTTGCCAGCGGCGATCTTCACCGCGTCGGTGGTGTCGGCCGCCGTGGCGGCCCCGCCAAGGGCCGCGAGGCACAGCGCCGCTGCGGCGCCGAAGGCTTTGGGAAACATGCGCTTTCTCCTGTGTCTGAGCTGGGGGAAGGTTAGGCCGGGGACGCCACCGGCGGGCTTGATGCAGGTCAAACCGGCCATGCGACTTTGGTCGCGGTTTTCACGACAGCGGCGCATATTTCCAGTTGTCCGCATCAGGCGTCACCGCGTCGAGGTCATAATCCGCCTCCCGCAGCCGGCGCGCGACCGGCAGCCCCGCCTCGGCGGCGCGGTCGACCATCGCCCTGCCCCGCGCCGCGTCACGCGCCACGCCGCGCCCGCGCATCAGGTCGAGCCCGAAGTTGAAGGCGCCGACCGGGTCGCCCGCCTCGGCCGCCTGCCGGTCCCATTCGGCCGCCGCCTGCGGATCGAGCGGCCCGCCAAGCCCGTTGTCGTCAAGCTGGCTCATCCAGGTCATCGCCCCGGTCCAGCCATCCGCGGCGCAGCGCTCGAACAGGCCGCGCGCCTCGACATGGCGGCCCGACTTGGTGATGAAATAGCCCGTCGCGCAATTCGTCATCGAGGTCTCGCCGCGGCCGACGTCGCGCAGCACGCGCTCGATCGTCAGCTCCTCGGGATTGAGATCGCCGTCGGGTTCCTCGGCGAAGCCCGGCAGCGCCAGCGCCGACGTGATCGCTGCAAGCATCCATGTCTTCATCGCGAGTCCTCCCGCCGCCAGCCTAGCGCGCGCGGGCCCGCGCCCGACCTAGACATTGGTCGTATTGCGGGCACGCGACCCGGCCGCCCACCTTGAGCCGAGGGAGGACATCATGGAACGGATGCTGGCAGGGGTGCTGGCCGGCGTGCTTGCGGGCGCGACCGGTGCGCAGGCAGAGATGCTGCGGATCGACTGGCTCGAGCGGCAGGTGGTGCCGCCGCCGGTGCTGTCGAACATGCAGGCCGAGCCCGCGACGCTTGGCCTCGACGGCGCGCGGCTGTCGCTGACCGATATCGCCACGACCGGCAAATTCACCGGGCAGGACTATCGCCTGGTCGAGACCGTGGTGCCGCCCGAAGCCGCGTTCCTGCCGGCGGCGAAGGCGGCGCTGGCCGACGGCGCGCGGGTTCTCGTCGTGCGCGCGCCCGCGGCCGATCTGCTGGCGCTCGCCGATCTGCCCGAGGCGCAGGGCGCGCTGATCTTCAACACCGAGGCGCCGGACGAGGCGCTGCGCGGCACCGACTGCCGGGCGAATGTGCTGCACACCCTGCCCTCCTATGCGATGCGGACCGATGCGCTGGCGCAGTTCATCGTGACGAAGCGCTGGACGCATCTGGCGATAATCGAGGGCACCTTGCCCGAGGACCGCGCCTATGCCGCCGCGCTGCGGGCGTCACTGACGAAATTCGGCCTGTCGCTCGCCGCCGGGAAGACCTGGGATTTCGACGCCAACATGCGCCGGGCCGCGGCGGCCGAGGTGCCGCTTTTCACCCAGGACCTGCCCGAGCACGACCTGCTGCTGGTGGCCGACGAGCCCGGCGATTTCGCCCGCTATGTCGCCTATAACACCTGGCTGCCGCGTCCGCTTGCGGGCTCCGAGGGGGCAAAGCCCGTCGGCTGGGCCGGCGTGGTCGAGCAGAATGGCGCCGCGCAGCTGCAAAACCGCTTTCGCGACCTTGCCGGGCGCGCGATGACCGCCGATGACTACGCCGCCTGGGTCGCCGTCGCCGCAATCGGCGAGGCCGCGACCCGCACCAGGGCCAGCGATGCTGCCACGCTGCGCGGCTATCTCCTGTCCGACAAGGCCCGCATCGGCGGCTTTCTCGGCCGCCCGCTCGGCTTTCGAGACTGGGACGGCCAGCTGCGCCAGCCGATCCCGATCGTCACCGAACGCGCGGTGGTGGCACAGGCCCCGTTCGAGGGCTTCCTCCACGCCACGAATGAGCTCGACACCCTCGGCCCCGACCGGCCCGAAACCCAGTGCACTGCCTTCGGAGGCGCGAAATGATCCGGACCCTGCTGCTCACCACCCTGCTCGCCTCGCCGGCCCTCGCCGATGAGATCTGGGTGACGAACGAGATGGACGACACGTTGAGCGTGATCGACGTCGACACGCTTTCGGTGAAGGCGACCTATCCTGTCGGCGAACGCCCGCGCGGCATCACCTTTTCGAAGGATTTCAAATACCTCTACGTTTGCGCCTCGGACAGCAACGCGGTGCAGGTGATCGACCCCGAGACCGGCAAGGTCCTGCACGACCTGCCCTCGGGCGACGATCCCGAACAGTTCGTCCTCGCCCCCGACGACCGGCTTCTCTACATCGCGAACGAGAATGACGCGGTGACGACGGTGGTCGACACCCAGACCCGCAAGGTGGTGGCGCAGATCGACGTCGGCGTCGAGCCCGAGGGCATGGGCATCTCGCCTGATGGCAAGGTCCAGGTGACGACCTCCGAAACCACCAACATGGCCCATTGGATCGACACGCAAACCCACAAGATCATTGCGAATTCTCTGGTCGACTCGCGCCCGCGCCACGCCGAGTTCAGCCCCGACGGCACCGAGCTCTGGGTGAGTTCCGAGATCGGCGGCACGGTCGCGGTGTTCGACGCCGCAACGCAGCTCGAGAAGGGAAAGATTTCCTTCGCGATCAAGGGGGTGCGGGCCGAAAAGATCCAGCCGGTGGGGATGCTCTTCTCGCCCGACGCGACGAAGGTCTTCATCGCCCTCGGCCCGGCGAACCACATCGCCGTGGTCGATGCAAAGACGCTGGAGGTCGAGCGCTACATCCTCGTCGGCCGCCGCGTCTGGCACATGGCGCTCTCGCCCGACCAGACCAAGCTCTTCACCACCAACGGCGTTTCGGGCGACGTGACGGTGATCGACATGGCAAGCCTCGAGCCCGTGGCGACGATCAAGGTCGGCCGTTTCCCCTGGGGCGCCGCTGCGCGCCCGTCTCCCTGACGAAGAAAGGTATTTCAATGCGTTCCATTGCTTTCCTGATGTGTTGCCTGAGCCTGACGCTCGCCCATCCGGCGCTCGCCGAGGATGACGACGACGATGCCGCGCCGCCGGCGGGACTGCTCGCCGGGCCGAACAAGTCGGACCTGCCCGAGGTGATCCTTTCGGTGGGCGAGCCGCTCGGTGGGCCCTGGGCGCTCAAGTCGGGTCGCTATTACGAGGTGAAGATCACCGCCGATGGCTCTGGTGAGATTGGCCTTTCCGGTGCCGACTTCTTCCGCGCGATCTGGGTGGACGAGGTTGTCATCAAGGGGCTGGAGATCCGCCCGATGGGTCTGCATTCGGTCGAATTCGACCGCGCCGGCACGATGGAGATCGGCTTCGTCGCGGTGAAACCCGGGCGCTACAGCCTGGCCATTCCCGGCTCCACCGGCGCCGAGCAACGGCTGGAGATCACCATTGACTGAAGCGTTGCGCGTCGCCGGGCTGAGCCACGACTGGGGCCGCAAGCCTGCGCTGCGCGACGTGTCCTTCACCGTGCCCGAGGGGCGGTTCTGCGCCCTCCTCGGCCCCAATGGCGCGGGCAAGTCGACGCTGATGGCGGTGCTGACCGGGCTGATCCGCCCGGCGCCGGGCGTCGTCACCGTCGGCGGGCACGACCTTGGCCGCAGCCCACGCGCGGCGCTGGCCCGGATCGGCGTCGTCTATCAGGCGCCGACCTATGACCTCGACCGCTCCGTCTTCGCAAATCTCAATTATTTCGCGGCTTTGCAGGGGCTTTCCGGAGCGGTGGCGCGCGAACGGATCGCCGCGTCTCTCGCCCGGCTGGGCATGGAGGAACGCGCCGGCGAAAAGGTTGCGGCGCTGAACGGCGGGCATCGGCGGCGGATGGAGATTGCCCGCGCGCTGATCCATGCGCCGCGGCTCCTGCTGCTTGACGAGCCCACCGTCGGCCTCGACGCTCCGGCCCGCGCCGCGATCACCGCCCATGTCCATGCGCTGACGGCCGAGGGGATCTCGGTGCTCTGGGCGACGCATCTGGTCGACGAGCTGCGCCCGGACGACGATCTGGTGCTGCTGCATCAGGGCCGCGTGGCCGCCGCAGGTCGGGTCGATGCGGTCACCGGCGCAACGCCGCTGGCCGAGTGGTTCCTCGCCCGGACCGGAGCCGCGGCATGAAGGCCCTGATCGCCGCCCGCGCCATCATCGCCCGCGAGCTTGCCCGCTTCGTCACGCAACGCGAGCGCTTCTTCGCCGCGCTGGTGCGGCCGCTGGTCTGGCTCTTCGTCTTCGCCGCCGGGTTCCGGGCGGCGCTCGGGCTGTCGATCATTCCGCCCTACAAGACCTATATCAGTTATGAAACCTACATCGTTCCGGGGCTTTGCGGGATGATCTTGCTGTTTTCCGGGATGCAGAGTTCGCTCTCTCTGGTGAACGATCGCGAAAGCGGCACGATGCGGCTGATGCTGACTGCGCCCTGGCCGCGCTGGTTCCTGCTGGGTGCAAAACTGCTGGCCGGGGCCATGGTCGGCCTGCTGCAGGTGGCGGTTTTTCTTGCCATCGCTTGGTTTTACGGGCTGAAGTTCAGCGCCATCGGATACCTCTCCGCGCTGCCCGCACTGGCGCTGGCCGGGGTCATGCTGGGCGCGCTCGGGCTCTTTCTCTCGGCCCGCATCCGTCAGCTTGAGAACTTCGCCGGGGTGATGAATTTCGTGATCTTCCCGATGTTCTTCCTGTCGACCGCGCTCTATCCGCTGTGGAAGATGCAGGAGAGTTCACCTCTCCTCGCAACCCTTTGCAAAATCAACCCTTTCACCGATGCTGTCGAACTTGTGCGCTTTGCGCTTTACGGCCAGTTGAACCTTGCCGCGCTTGGCTGGACGGTGCTGGCCTTCGCCGTTTTCTTCGGGTTCGCGCTGCAGGGCTACGAGCCGGCCCGCACCCGTTCGCGCTGATCCTCGATCAGCCGCGCCGGCCGGCCGTCAAGCCGCGCGCGGCGGGTGGCGAGCGTCGCCAGTTCGTGCTCGGCGTGGGACGCCAGCACCACTGCCGGCCGGGTCTCGGCAATCAGCGTGGCAGTGAGGGCGAGCAGATCCTCGATCCGCTCGGCATCGAGCGAGGCGAAGGGCTCGTCGAGGATCAGCAGGTCCGGCCGGCCGACGAAGGCGCGCGCGATGCCCACCCGCCGCGCCTGACCGAGTGAAAGCTGCCCGGGCCAGCGCCGCTCGAGCCCCGCGAGACCGACGCGGGCGAGCATCTCGGCCGCCGCGGCGGGGCTTGCACCGGTCGGGATCGTGACATTGTCGATCACCCGTCGCCAGGGCATCAGCGTCGGGCTCTGGAACACCATGGCGCGGCGGCCGGGCGCGTCGAGCACACCCTCGAAGCGCCGGTCGATGCCGGCAAGGATGCGCAGAAGCGTGCTTTTGCCGGCGCCCGAAGGCCCCGAGATGCCCAGCACCTCGCCCGGTTCGACGCGCAGCCGCACCCGGCCGAGCACCTGGGTCGCACCGAAACTTTTTGCGGAGAGGTCGAGGGAGATCATGCGTCCCTCCATCGCGCGGCGCGGGCGGCCAAGGGCGCGATCAGCAGCGCCTCGAGCGCCAGCATGACCGCGACGAAGGCCAGCGCATTCGCCAGAACGCCCGTGATATCAAACATCTGGAAGTCGAGATGAAGGCGGAAGCCGATGCCGTCCGAACGCCCCAGAAACTCGACCACCAGCACGATCTTCCAGATCAGCGCCAGCCCCGCGCGCGCCGCCGACACAAGATGCGGCGCAAGCTGTGGCAGCACGATGTGGTGCAGCCGCGCGAGTGGCCCCATCCGGTAGACCTGCGCCATCGCGGCAAGGTCGGGGGCGAGCACCCGCACCCCCTCGCGCAGCATCAGCGTCACAAGCGGCACCTTGTTCAGCGCCACGGCGGCGATCGCGGCGCTCTCGTTCAGCCCGATCCAGAGGTAGCACAGCACGATGGTGACCAGCGCCGGGATGGTGTTGAACACGGTCAGCCAGGGGTCGAGCCAGCGGTCGAGCCGCGGCATCAGGCCAAGGGCGATCCCCGCCGCCGTGCCCGTGGCCATGGCGATGGCAAAGCTCAGCCCGACACGGCGCAACGTGGCGGCAAGGTCAGGCAGGATCGCGCCCGAGACGATGCCCTGCCAGAGCGCCGGCAGCACCTGTTGCGGCCCGGGGGCGCGCAGCGGATCGGCGAGAAGCGCCGACAGCCCCGCCCAGAGCAGCACCAGCACGGCGAGCGAGGCCAGCGCACGGAACATGCCGCGCAGCGAGGGCGGTTTCGGCGCCGCCCCCTTGCGCGCCGTCTGTCCAAGCCCCGTGCGTGCCACGCTGCTCATCGGTTCAGTCCGGCAGGAACACGCCGGGCGGCAGCGCCGTCGCCGGGCCCACGAGGTCGGCCCCGCCCAGCACCGCCATCAGCGCGAACATCTTCGCCGCCGCCGCCTCGTCGACCGGGCCCGGTGCCGGGATGCCGGCGCGATAGCCCGCGACCAGCGCCGCATATTGCGCCTCGTCCTGCGCCTTCATCAGCGGCCGCAGCCGGTCGAAGGCGGCGTCATCATTGGCCAGCCGGTCCTTCGCCGCGCGCGAGGCCTGCGCCAGCGCCGCCACCAGTGCGGGCTTTTCCTCGACCAGCTTGCCCGAGAGGACATAGCCCAGCAGCGGCGTTTCGGGATCGAGGCCAAGCGCCTGCGCCGCCTCGGACACCGAGATCAGCTGCCGCATCCCCGCGGCCTGCATCTTCGCGTTGAAATGCCAGAAGTTGATCGCCGCATCGACCTCGCCCGACAGCCCCGCCTGCAGGATCAAGGGCGGCGCGCCGAAGACCTGCTCGGTCTCCTTCGCCAGGTCGAAGCCGCCCGCCTGCAGCGCCCAGGCCCGCAGCACAAGCCAGCTCTTGTCGAGCGGCCCGCCCGCAATGCCGATCTTTTTCCCTTTCAGATCGGTGACTTCCCGGACGGAGCTGTCGTTGCGCACGAACATGCCGCCGACGGCCTTCGAATAGGGCAGGAAGCGGTAATCCTGTCCCGTCGCCCGCATCCGCGCGACCCAGAACCAGTCGGTCACGATCGCGTCGGCCGCGCCGCCCTGCAGCGCCACCTGCGCCGCGGGGTTGCCCGCGACCGGCATCACCGCAAGCGTGAACCCCGCCGCCCGGTCCAGCCCGTAATGGCGGATGGTGTCGAGTTCCCAGCTGACCGTGCCGCCCTCGAGTGCGGCCACCGTCAGCACCGGCAGATCCTGTGCCTGAGCGGCGCCCAGGCCAAGGCCGAGCGCCAGCGCCGCAAAGACGCGGCCGATCCGATGAAACATTCCGTCCTCCCCGCCCGCGCAAGGGTGCGGGCCCTCCGCCATCCACCCTAGGGGGCAGGCCGTGCGGGGCCTATTAGACCAATGGCCAATACGCCGCCCCCCGCGGATCAGGCAGAGTCGCCGCAGATCCCGACGAAGGTCGAATGGCCGTGATGCCGCAACGCAGCTTATGTCGGGAAACACGAGGATCGAGAGGGAGGGAGACATGCTCGATGTCCGCACCCGCCGCCTGCTGGCGGCACTGACCATGGCCGGGCTGATCGCCCCCGCGCAGCTTTGGGCGCATGGCGACGTGGCACCGCAGCCGGTGAACACCGATGCCCTGCCCGATGTGGGCGAAGACTGGCTGACCGAAAACCCCTATCGCGCCGAGACGGCGGGCGAAGAGGTCTGGGCCAAGGCCGTACAGATCGGCGATTCCGGCTTCAACCAGAACTGTGCGCGCTGCCACGGTCTGGGCGCCGTGTCGGGCGGTCTGGCCCCCGACCTGCGCTATCTCGAGGCGAACGAGAGCGGCGACGAATGGTTCGTCGAACGCTTCCAGCACGGCTTCACCCAGAACGGCACCACCAAGATGCCGGCCTTCGGCGAGGTTCTGGGGCAGAAGGCCGGCTGGGCGATCCGCACCTATATCGAGACCCGGCCCGAGGACGGCGCGCTGGATGCCCATTCGGCGCGGCTCCATGCGATCCGCGACGAGCTGATGAAGGGCGAAGGCGACGAGGCGGCGATCAAGGCCGAGCTGAGCGAGATCGGGGCGCAGGTCGCCACCGCCTCGGGCGCGCCGGTGGCCGACAGCGCGGTCAGCCGCGCCGCCGCCGCCCTCACCCCGGACCCGGCCAGCTTCAAGCACGCCGCCGAGGTGCTGACCATCGGCCTCTCCGCGGCGGAGTGAGCCATGGCGCGCCTGTCACGGCGGGGGCTGGTTCTTGCGGCGGTGCTGGGCGGGCTGGGTCTTGTGCCCGGCCTTGCCCATGCCGCCTGCAAGGGCGTCGCCCCGGACCAGAAGCTGCAAAATACCTTTGCCCAGGACATCGGCCGTTCGCTCGACCAGATCCGCGCGGACGGCTGGATGGAATTCGCGCTCTATGACGATTTCCGCCCCTGGTCCTGGTCGGAGGATGGCACGCCGCGCGGCATCGACGTCGACCTTGCCAATCTGATCGCCGCCGATCTCGGGGTGACGGCGCGCATCCGTCTGGTGACGTCGAGCGAGACGCTGGACGCCGACCTGCTGAATTACGTCTACAAGGGGGCGACGGTGGGCGGCCGGGTCTCTGACGTCATGCTGCACGTGCCCTATGACGTTGATTACGCGTGCCGTTTCGATCAGGTGGTGTTCACCGGACAATATGCGGTCGAGCGGCTGGCGATCGCCTATGGCACGGCGGATTACCCCGAGAAGGGCCCGGTGCCGGCGGTGTTCCGCTTCGATCCGGTGGGGGTCGAGAATGACTCGATCTCGGATTTCTTCCTGACTTCGGTGGCGCATGGGGCGACGGCCGACAAGGTGCATCGCTACAAGAGCACGGCGGCTGCGATGGCCGGGCTTTCGGCGCATGAGGTGATGGCGGTGATGGGGCCGCGCGCCGAGCTTGATGCGAGCCTTGCGCCGGGGCTTGCGGTGCATGAGCCGCCGTTGCTGGGGCTCGCGAAGTCGAAATGGACGCTCGGCGCGGCGATCTCGCTGCAGCACCGGCCGCTCGCCTATGCGGTTGACGACGCCGTGGCGGCAGGGCTGGAAGACGGCCGGATTGCGGCAATCTTCGCCGGTTACGGCGTCGATTTTCGGCCGCCGGAGCGTTGAAGCGGGGTTGAGCCCCGCCTGTCAACCCTTAGATCACACTCAGGTTTCCATCAAAGTCGATCAGTGTCACCGCGCCGAGCCCCAGCTCGGCGCGGGCCTTTTCGATGGCGGGGACGTCCATCAGCACGAAGGCGGTCGAGGCGGCATCGCAGAGCATCGCACTGTCGCCCTCGACGCTGACGGTGGACCAGCGCGGCGCCTCGCCCCGCGGCCCGAGGATATGGCTGCCGCCCGGCAGCACGAGGGCCGCGGGGCTTGAGGTCGCCATCGCCCGCGGTGCGCCCGCACCGATCTGGCGGCTGCCCAGAAGCCCCGCCGCGGGGTCCTCGATACCCAGCCGATAGGGCCCGCCGATCGCGGCATATTCACCCATGTCGATCAGGCAGGCGCGCAGACCGGCCGCCGCCAGCAGCGCGGCGATGCGGTCGGCGGCATAGCCCTGAACGATGCCGTTGAGGGTCAGCACCTGCCCTGCGCCAAGCCGAATTTCAGACGAAATCTCAATGCGTTCAAGGCCGATGCTTGCACGCTCTGCCGCCCCGCTTTCGCCGCGCGCCAGCGCCTGCCAGAGCGGCTGCACCGTCGGATCGAAGGCGCCCGCGGTCGCCGCATGAACCCGCGCGGCGCAGCCCAGAACCGCGCGCATCCGTTCCGACCCCGGCCCGCGGCCGGTGGCGTTGAGCCGTGTAAGCTCGCTCTCGCGGTAAAGCGAGAAGGTAGCCTCGATCGCTGCAATCTCGGCCAGAACGGCGGCCATCGGCGCCTCGCCCGCAAGCTTCAGCGAGACATCGGCGCCGAAGGCCTGCCCGCGCCAGTCGCTCGCCGCAGCGGGCCGGCCGGTCAGCGCCGCCCCCGCGCAGATCTGCAAGAACCGCCGTCGCTTCATTTCACCCTCCGCTCGCGCCGCGCGGCCAGGACGAGCGGCACGCAGGTGCCCGGATCGTCATGGATCTTCACGCAATCAAGGCATTGGAAACACTCGGAATAGCGGATCTCTCCGGTCTTCGCGATGGCGCCGTAGCGACAGCGGACGCGGCACAGCTGACACGGCGTTCCGCACTCCGCCCGCCGCGGGATCCAGCGCCGCAGCCGGATAAGTCCGCCCACCCGCATCGCCGCGCCAAGCGGACAGAGCGAGCGGCAGAAGCCCTTGAACCAGACCATCGAAACGGCGAGCCAGCCGCCCGCCCAAAGCACATAGGGCCAGGGCCGGTCGAAATGCACGGTGATCGCGGTCTTGAAGGGCTCGACCTCGGCCACCGTTTCGGCGTGTTCGGGCGCCGCGATCGCCACGGCGATCAGTGCAATGAGCGCTGCCGGCCCGGTCCAGAGCAGCGCACGCGCCAGGCTTGCCGGTGGTTCCACCTGAGGAAGGTGCAGCAAACGCCCGAGATGATGGGCGAATTCCTGAAGCGCGCCAAAGGGGCACAGCCAGCCGCAGAAGAAGCCGCGCCCCCAGAGCAGAAAGCCGAGGATCGCCGCCGCCCAGACCAGCAGGCCGAAGGGATCGTAGAGCAGCACCTCGAGCCCGCCCGTCGTCACACCGCGGATGACCGCAAGGATGGTCACGACAGAGAGTTGCCCCTGCCCCCAAAAGCCAATGAACCCAATGACAAAGGCAAGGATGCTCAGACGCACCGGGGTGAAGGCGCGCAGCCCCGCCAATCGCGATTGCGCCAGAAGTGCCGCGATCAGCACGGCGAGGAAGCCGGCCAGCGCCACCAGATCCACCGCCCGGTTGCGCAGCGCCTCGCCGAAGGGCGACAGCGGTTTCGGCGCCTCGGGCCGCAGGAAGAAGCGCTCGGGCGTGCGCAGTGCCACGGTGAAATGGGTCTCGCCGACCTCGGGTTGGAACTGGCCGTGCAGCCGCACCGCCTGCAGCGACAGCTGCCATTCCCGCGTCGGGTCGAAGCCCAGACGGCGGTCGAGCCGGACGATCATTCTCGTTGCATCGTCAAGATGTTGCGGCACATCCTTCGCGAGATCCGGCAAGATGTCGGCATCGCGCAGCGCCAGCGGCAAACCGTCCTGCGTGGCCGAGATCCGGTCGGGCGCGGTATTGCGCACGAAATCCTCGGAGACGAGCCCGTGCCGCCCGGCCTCGATCAGCAGGTAAAGCTCGTCATCGGGCGCGCGGGCGGTGAAGCGTTGCACCTCGGCCAAGGTGCCGGGCGCCAGCACCGCGCGCGCGATCGCCGGCGGGCCAAGGTCGATCGCGTAAAGGTCGATGAACGGCGTGTCGGGGTCGCCGCCCGTGCCATCACCGGCCCAGCGGGTGCCGGCGAAAGCCACGTCGAGCTGCCCTTCGCTCACCACAAGACGGGTCACAAGGCCCTGATCCAGAAGATCTTTCCAGTCAAGCTCCTGGTTCTGCGCGGGGTCCGGCCGCGGTGGCGGCCCGGCCGAGATGCCCTGCATCTTCTCGCGCGCGACGGCGAGCGTGGCGGCGAGGATCGATTCATGTGCGATCCGCACCGAGGCCGTCGCCTTCGTCACCCCGTCGAGATAGACGTTGTCCGAAGCCGCACCGCCCGAGCCGTAGGGGGTGCCCACCACCAGCGGCTCGCTGATCGCATGGCCGCGATATTGCTCGAGAAAGGCGCGGAACGGCGCCTCGCCCAGCCCGGAGACGAAGATCGGCTCGTTTTGCGAGACCAGCCGCACGTCGATGAACCGGCCCTCGCGATCGAGCATCACCAGCATGTCGATGGGCTGGCCGGAAAACCCCGGAAGCGGCGCCAGCGGCCCGGTTTCAAAGACATATCCGGCCTCGCCGCCGCCCGAGTTCAGCAGCGTCCAGACGCCCTTGTCATTGACCGGCGCACCAAGCGCATAGGGGGCGACGATCATCGGCTCGAGCGCCGCGCGCGTCAGCGGCGCCGCAAGCAGCGGTGTGGCGAGCAAGAACCATATGAAAAACGCGCGGATCATGGCGTGAGCCTATCCGCGCGTCGGGTTTTGCCTATTCGACCTAAGTCTCAGGAGATGACGCTCGGCCCCGGCCGGCCGGTGCGGGCCTTGATGCCGACGATCTCCTCGGTTGCGGCGATGATCGGGGCAAGCGCCGCCTGCGGGTCCTCGCTCAGGCCCTCGGGGCCCGCGACATAGCGCTCGAGATAGACGCGCAGCGTCGCCCCCTCGGTGCCGGTGCCCGACAGCCGCAGCACCACGCGCGAGCCGCCCTCGAAGAGGATGCGGAAGCCCTGATGCGCCGAGACCGAGCCGTCGACCGGGTCGGTGTAGCAGAATTCATCTGCACTTTCGACTACAAGCCCTTGCGAAGACAAGCCTTTCAGGTTGTCGAGACGGGTGCGCAGCGCGTCGAGCATGGCAGTTGCCACCTCGGTCGGCAGGGCCTCGTAATCGTGGCGGGAATAGTAGTTCCGGCCATAACGGGCGAAATGCCCGGCCATGATCTCGGCCACCGACTGGCCGCGCACGGCGATGATGTTGAGCCACATCAGGATCGCCCAGAGCCCGTCCTTCTCGCGCACATGGTCGGAGCCGGCGCCAAAGCTTTCCTCGCCGCACAGGCTGACCCGGCCGGCATCCATCAGATTGCCGAAGAACTTCCAGCCCGTCGGCGTCTCGTAGCAGTCGAGGCCGAGCGCCGCGGCCACCCGGTCGACCGCGGTCGAGGTCGGCATCGAGCGCGCCACCCCCTTCAGCCCGCCGGCATAGCCCGGCACCAGCGTCGCATTCGCCGCGATCACCGCCAGACTGTCCGAGGGCGAGACATAGATGCCGCGGCCGAGGATCATGTTGCGGTCGCCGTCGCCGTCCGAGGCCGCGCCGAAATCGGGCGCCTCGGCGCCCATCAGCTCGGCCATCAGCTCATGCGCCCAGGTCGGGTTCGGATCGGGGTGCATGCCACCGAAGTCGGGCAGCGGCGTGCCATGCACCACCGTGCCCGGCGCAGCGCCCAGCCGGTGCTCGAAGATCTCTTTCGCATAGGGGCCGGTGATCGCGCACATCGAATCCATGCGCATCGTGAAGCCGTCATGAAAAAGACCACGCAGAGCCTTGAAATCAAAGAGCGTTTCCATGAGGTCCGCATAGGCCGTGACGGGATCGACGACCTCGACGACCATGGCGCCCATGATCCGCTCTGCGGGCACCGACAGGTCGGCATCGGCGACGTCGAGCTTGCGGTATTCGCTGATCGTCCTGGTGCGGGCAAAGATCGCGTCGGTCACCGCCTCGGGCGCCGGGCCGCCGTTCGCGCTGTTGTATTTCACCCCGAAATCCGCGTTCGGGCCGCCGGGGTTGTGGCTGGCCGAGAGGATCAGCCCGCCATCCGCCTTGCGCGCGCGGATCATGTTCGAGGCGGCGGGCGTGGAGAGCCAGGCACCCTGCCCGACGATCACCCGCGCGGCGCCGTTCGCGGCCGCCATCTTCAGGATGGTCTGCGCCGCCGCGGCGCCGAAATAGCGGCCGTCGCCGCCAAGCACCAGCGTCTTGCCCTCCACGCCGCCGATCGCGTCGAAGGTCGACTGCACGAAATTCTCGAGGAAATTCGGCTGCATGAAGACCGGGGTCTTCTTGCGCAGGCCCGAGGTGCCGGGCTTTTGCCCCTCGAAGGGCGTGGTGGGATGGATCGTCATGGGTGCTCCTCTTGAGCCGTAGGCCGGGCGAACAGTTGAACAGATTGCGCGGCGACGCAAGTCACCGCCGCGGTATGGGGGGCCTCGGGGGCCTCGGGCTCGGCAGTGTCGAGCAGCCGGGTCCAGCGGCCCGCCGGCAGCACCACCTCGGTCGCCGGCCCGGCGTTGCAGATGACGAAGACCGCCTCGCGCGCGGCCTCGCCCTCAAAGCCCTCGGCGGCGCCCCGGATCTCGGCGCACAGGCAGCGCTCCTGCGCATCGAGCCAGTCGCGCTGCGAGGGTTCGATGCCGTCGGGGCGCCACCAGATCAGGTCGCGCATGCCGTCCTGGGCGCGCAGCTTGGCATGCAGGAAGCGGCGCTGGCGCAGCACCGGATGGGCGCGGCGGATCGCCGTGAGCCGGCCGACAAAGGCCGCAAGCGCGGTATCGGCGCGCGGCCAGTCGATCCAGCCGATCGGGTTGTCCTGAGCATAGGCATTGTTGTTGCCGCCCTGACTGTTGCCGATCTCGTCACCGCCCAGAAGCATTGGCACGCCTTGCGAGATCATCAGCGTCGCAAGCAGCGCGCGCTTGCGCCCAAGCTGCGCGGCGGGGTCGGCAAGCGCCTGAGAATAGTTCTCGTTATGGCCGTCGCGGTTTGCCTCGCCATTCGCCTCGTTGTGCTTTTCGTCAAAGGACACAAGGTCTTGCAGGGTGAAACCGTCGTGAGCAGTGAGGAAGTTCAGGCTCGCCGTCGCGGGGCGGCCGGCGTGATCGAAGATCTCGGCCGAGCCCGAGATGCGGCGCGCGAGTTCCGGCATCTGCCCGGCATCACCGCGCCAGAACCGCCGCATCCCGTCGCGGAAACGGTCGTTCCATTCCGAGAACGGATGCGGAAATCCGCCCAGCCGATAGCCGCCCGGGCCGATGTCCCAGGGCTCGGCGATCAGCTTCACGCCGCACAGCACCGGATCCTGACGCAGCGCCGAGAGGAAGGCCGCATCGCCGTTGAAGCCGCCGGTCGCATCGCGGGCGAGCGTCGCGGCGAGGTCGAAGCGGAAGCCGTCGACGCCCATCTCCTCGACCCAGTGGCGCAGGCAGTCCATCACCATGCGCAGCACGAAAGGATGCGAGAGGTTCAGCGTGTTGCCGGTGCCGGTGTCATTGACATAGGCGCGCCCGCCCTCGGACAGCCGGTAGAAGGCGGCGTTGTCGACGCCGCGCAGGCTGAGCGTCGGGCCCGCGCCGTCGCCCTCGCCGGAATGGTTGAAGACGACGTCGAGGATCACCTCGATGCCTGCCGCATGCAGCGCGCGCACCATGGCGCGGAAATCCTCGCGCGTACCATAGCGCGGCTCGGGGGCGAAGAAGGCCGCGGGCTGATAGCCCCAGTAGTTGCGCAGCCCCTTCTCGACGAGGAAGCGGTCGTCGATGAAGGCGCAGACCGGCAAAAGCTCGATCGCGGTGACGCCGAGCGCGCGCAGATGGGCGATCACCGGCTCGGCCGCCACACCGCGGAAGGTGCCGCGCAGCGCGGCCGGCACATCCGGGTGCCGCATCGTCAGGCCTTTCACATGGGCTTCGTAGATCACCGTTTCTGGCCAAGGGGTTGCGGGGCGGTGCCAAAGCAGTTTCTCAACCGCGCAGACCCGCGAGCGCGGCATCACCGGGGCGCTGTCGCGGCGGTCGGGGCGCATCGGCCCGCCGCCGCCCTGCATCAGCGGGTCCCAGTGCAGCGGCGCGGTCAGCTCGCGCGCATAGGGGTCGATCAGCAGCTTGGCGGCATTGTAGCGATGCCCCATCTCGGGCGCCCAGGGGCCAGAGACGCGATAGCCGTATTCCGCCCCGGTCTCGAGCCCGGGCACGAAACCGTGCCAGATCTCGCCCGAGCGTTCGGGCAGCTCGATCCGTTCCTCGAGCCCGTCGCGGAACAGGCAGAGCTCGACCTTCTCGGCATGGGCCGCGAAGACCGCGAAATTCACCCCGCCCGCAACGGGTGTGGCACCCGGGCGGCAGGGGTCTCCGGCGAGGATCATCACCGCTGCACGAGACTGTCGAACAGGGCCGCATAGGCAGCGGCCGAACGGCCCCAGCCCCAGTCGGCTTTCATCCCGCGCCGCACCATCGCGCTCCACCCCTTACTGTCTTGATACAAGGACACCAGCTTACGCAATGCCTGGCGCAGCGCAAGCGCGTCAACCGGATGGAACACCACGCCGGTCGCCGCATTCGCCGCCTCGGTCGCCGGTATGGCGCCGATCACGGTGTCGAAGAGCCCGCCCACGGCCGAGACCACCGGCACACAGCCATAGCGCTGCCCGTAAAGCTGGGTCAGGCCGCAGGGCTCGAAACGCGAGGGCACCAGCACCGCATCACCGCCGGCGAACATGCGGTGGCTCAGCCCCTCGTCATAGCCGATGCGCACGCCGACGCGGCCGGGATGGCGCTCGGCAAGGGCGCGCATCTCCTGCTCGGCCCAGCCATCGCCGGAACCGAGCACGCACAGCCCGCCGCCCAGCCGGACGAATTCGTCGATCACCTGCGGCAGCAGGTCGATGCCCTTTTGCGGCGTGAGCCGCGAGACCAGCACCGCGAGCGGCCCGGGCAGGGTCGGATCAAGGCCGAACTCCGCCAGCAGGGCGTCGCGGTTGCGGCCCTTCGCGGCCAGCCGGGACGCCGAGAACGGCACCACCGCAGGATCTGCCGCCGGGTCCCAGACGCTCTGGTCGATGCCGTTCAGGATGCCGTGCACGGCATTCGCCCGCGCCCGGATCACACCGTCGAGGCCGAGGCCGAATTCGCCGCGCATCAGCTCTTCGGCATAGCGCGGGCTGACCGTGGTGATCGCGTTCGCCGCCATCATCCCCGCCTTGAGCATCGAGATGTCGCCCCAGAACTCGTAGCCGTCGGGGTGGAACCATTCATGCGGCAGCCGCAGCGCATCCATCTTCGCAGTGCCGACGCGGCCCTGGAAGGCGATGTTGTGGATCGTCAGCACCGTCGGCAGATCGACGCGCCAATAGCGCAGATAGGCCGGCGCCAGCGCTGCCTGCCAGTCATGGGCGATCAGCAGTTCCGGCTTCCAGCCCTCGACGCCGTCGCGCGCGATCACCGCCGCGGCCCAGCTGAGCGCGGCGAAGCGCTCGGGATTGTCCCAGTAGTCGCCATGGACATCGGAATAGGGGCCGCCCGCGCGGTCGAACAGATGCGGCGCATCAAGCGCCATCACCTCGATGCCGTCGACAGTGCCCAGATAGACCTCGCCAAGCCCGCCGAAGAAATTCTCCTCGGCCCAGACCATATCCCTGCGGCCGATGCGTGCCATCACCGCCGGATAGCCCGGCACCAGCAGGCGCATGTGCCAGCCCTGCCCGGCCATCGCCGCCGGCAGCGCCCCCACCACATCGGCCAGCCCGCCCGTCTTGATCAGCGGGACGGCCTCCGAAGCCACCGAAAGAACCCGTTTCATGCGTCTCCCTCTCGCCTTGTTCGGGATGATGGCGGGGCGACCCGCAGGTCGCCGCCGGTCTTACGCGAGCGTGGCCGCCCGACGGTCCAGCATCGCCTGGGTGATCAGCACGACCCCGCCCTCGGTGACGCGGAACCATTTCGCGTCCTCGTCCGGATCCTCGCCGACGATCAGGCCTTCGGGGATCTGCACGCCGCGGTCGATGACGCAGCGGCTGAGTTCCGCCTTGCGGCCGATATCGGCATAGGGCAGCGCCACGACGTGATCGAGGCTCGACCAGCTGTGCGCCCGACAGCCGGTGAAAAGCAGCGAGTTGCGCACCTCGGAGCCCGAGACGATGCAGTCGCCCGAGACCAGCGAGCTGACCGCCGAGCCGCGCCGGCCGTCCTCGTCATGGATGAACTTCGCCGGCGGCACCAGCTCGGCATAGGTCCAGATCGGCCATTCGTTGTCGTAAAGGTCGAGCTTCGGGGTGAATTCGGTGAGGTCGATATTCGCCTGCCAGAACGCATCGACGGTGCCGACGTCGCGCCAGTAGGGTTCGGTCTCGAGCCCGGTCTTGACGCAGCTTTCCGAGAAGCGATGCGCCATCGCCTTGCCGTTCTTCACGATCTGCGGGATCAGGTCGTGGCCGAAATCATGGCTCGAATTCGGGTCCTCGCTGTCGCGGATCAGAAGGTCGCGCAGGAACGCCCAGTCGAAGACATAGATCCCCATCGAGGCGAGCGTATGCGTCGGATCGCCCGGCATCCCCGGCGGGTCCTTCGGCTTCTCGAGAAAGTCCGTCACCCGGCCGCGTGCATCGACCGCCATGCAGCCGAAGGCCGAGGCCTCGGTGCGCGGCACGGTCAGGCAGCCGATGGTCACATCGGCGCCGGTCTCGACATGCTGGCGCAGCATGATCTCGTAATCCATCTTGTAGACGTGGTCGCCCGCCAGGATCACGACATACTTGACCTTGTAATCCTCGATGATGTCGATGTTCTGCGCCACCGCATCGGCGGTGCCCATGTACCACTTGCTCTCGCTCACCCGCTGCGAGGCGGGCAGGATGTCGAGATATTCGTTGCGCTCGGCGCGGAAGAAGTTCCAGCCGCGCTGCATGTGACGGATCAGGCTGTGGGCCTTGTATTGCGTGGCGATCGCCATCTTGCGGATGCCCGAGTTCAGCGCGTTCGACAGCGCGAAGTCGATGATCCGGGTCTTGCCGCCGAAATAGACGGCGGGCTTGGCGCGGCGGTCGGTCAGTTCCTTGAGCCGCGAGCCGCGGCCACCGGCCAGGATGAAGGCCATGGCCTGCGACGAGAGTCTCTGATTGGGCTGCATGTTCATTTCCCCCTCCTTCTTCTCGCGTCAGTCCGGCGTGAACATCACCACCGCCAGAGGCGGCAGGTAAATTTCAGCGCTGAACTCCTTGCGCATCCATGGAATTTCATCCGCAACGATCTCTCCGAGATTGCCCCAGTTGGCGCCGCCGTAATGGCCGCTCTCGGTGTTCAGGATCTCGCGCCAGCTGCCGGCGCAGGTCAGGCCGATGCGCGTCGTGCGCTCGACCGGCGTCAGGTTGGCGGCGATGACCACCGGGCGCTGCCCCGGCGCGCTGCGCTCGAAGACGTAAAGCGAATGCTCGGCATCGTCGGCCTCGATCCAGCTGAAGCCGCGCGGGTCGCAATCGCCCCAGTGCAGCGCCGGTGTCTCGCGGTAGATCCGGTTCAGGTCGCGCACCAGATTGCGCATCCCGGCATGCAGCGGCGCGTCGAGCAGCGCCCAATCGAGCGCGGCGCCGCTGTCCCATTCCTGCCACTGGGCAAATTCCTGCCCCATGAACAGCAGCTTCTTGCCCGGGTGTGCCCATTGGAAGGCATAGAAGGCGCGCAGATTGGCGAATTTCTCGGCGGCAGTGCCCGGCATCTTGCCGATCATCGAGCCCTTGCCGTGCACGACCTCGTCATGGCTGATCGGAAGGATGAAGTTTTCGCTGTAAGTATATGAACTTGCGAAGGTCAGCTCGTTGTGATGCCAGCGGCGATGGATCGGATCACGGCTGAAATAGCGCAGCGTGTCATTCATCCAGCCCATGTTCCACTTATAGCCGAAACCGAGCCCGCCGCGGTGCACCGGGCTTGTCACCCCGGGAAAGGCGGTGCTCTCCTCGGCCACGGTCATGATCCCCGGCGACTTGCCATAGGCGAGTGTGTTCACCTGTTTCAGGAACTCGATCGCCTCGAGATTCTCCCGCCCGCCATAGCGGTTCGGCACCCATTCGCCCTCGGAGCGGGAATAGTCGCGGTAGAGCATCGAGGCCACGGCATCCACGCGCAGCCCGTCGAGGTGGTACTGCTCGAGCCAGAACAGCGCGTTCGCCTCGAGATAGTTCGCCACCTCGCGCCGGCCGAAGTTGTAGATCAGCGTGTTCCAGTCGCGGTGGAAGCCTTCCTTCGGATCGGCATGTTCGTAAAGCGGGGTGCCGTCGAAGCGCCGCAGCCCGTGGTCATCGGTGGGGAAATGGCCCGGCACCCAGTCGAGGATGACGCCAAGCCCGCGCTGGTGCGCCGCATCGACGAAGGCGGCGAATTCCTCGGGCCGGCCGTGGCGGATGGTGGGCGCATAGAGACCGATCGGCTGATAGCCCCAGCTGCCGTCGAACGGGTGCTCGGTGATCGGCAGCAGCTCGACATGGGTGAACCCAAGATCTGCAACGTAATCAAGAAGCTGCGAGGAAAGCTCGTAGTAGCTGAGCGGGCGTCCGGCCTCTTCCCACACGCGCCGCCACGAGCCCAGATGCACCTCGTAGATCGACACCGGCGCATGCACGTCTTGGGTGTCCGCGCGGCGGTTCATCCACAGCCCGTCGCCCCAGGGATGCAGGTCCAGCTCGCGCACCATCGAGGAGGTCGCCGGCGGATGCTCGGCGCCGAAGCCGACCGGATCGGCCTTCGTCGGCAGCAGCTTGCCCTCGGCGCCGAGGATCTCGTATTTGTAGATGTCGCCCGGCACCAGCCCGGGAAGGAAGATCTCCCACACCCCGCTTGCGCCGCGCTGCCGCATCTGGTGGCGCCGCCCGTCCCAGTTGTTGAAGTTGCCGACCACCGAGACGCGCTGCGCATTCGGCGCCCAGACGGCGAAATGCACGCCGCGATGGCCCTCATGCGTCATCACATGCGCGCCGAGCACCTCCCACAGCCGGTGATGCGTGCCCTCGCCGATCAGGTATTCGTCGATCGAGCCGAGCACGGGAGACAGCCGATAGGGATCCTCGAAATCCCAGGTCGCCTGCGCGTTCTGCGCCCGCAGCCGGTAGAGCGGTTCGTTCCACTTGCCACAGAAAAGCCCCGGCAGGACCTGTTCGAGCTCGACCTCCGTCGCCCCCACCGCCCAGAGCCGCTGCGCATCCGGCACGAGGGCCACGATCCTGTTGCCTTTTGCTGTCCGGTGCAGCCCCAATATGGAAAACGGATCACTGTGCCGGCCTTCGACCAGCGCCTCGGCTTCGGATCTGTCAATCAAGCTCATGCAATTCCTCAGAGGGCGGACTCAGTCCCCCAGATATCGGTCATGTAACCACGAATGGCTCGGTCAGAGGAGAAGAAACCCATGCGCGCGGTGTTCATAGCCGCCATGCGCCACCATTTATCCGGCTCGGCAAAGGTCTTGTCGACCTCGGCCTGAGATTCACGGTAGGCCTCGAAATCCGAGGCCACAAGGAAATAGTCAGAGTGCCACATATTGTGGACGAGGCCGTGATAGCGGGTCGGCTCGTCGGGGCTGAAACGGCCCTCGGCGATCATCTGCAAGACGTCCTGCAGCGTCTGGCTCTCGAGGATGGCGTGGCGGGCATGCTCGGGGTCCTCGCGGTGCTTCATCACCTCCTGCGCGGTCAGGCCGAACAGGAAGAAATTCTCCGGCCCGACCTGCTCGCGGATCTCGACATTCGCGCCATCGAGCGTGCCGATGGTCAGCGCGCCGTTCAGCGCGAATTTCATGTTGCCGGTGCCCGAGGCTTCCTTGCCCGCGGTCGAGATCTGCTCGGAGAGGTCCGAGGCGGGGATCAGCCGTTCCGCCATCGAGACGTTGTAATTCGGCGGGTAGATGATCTTCAGCCGGCCATCGACATAGGGGTCGTCGTTCACCACGGCCGCCACGTCATTGATCAGGCGGATGATTTCCTTCGCCGCCTGATAGCCCGGCGCGGCCTTGCCGCCAAAGATCTTCACCCGCGGCTGCCAGTTGGCGGTCGGATCGTTGCGGATCTCGTGCCATTGCGCGATCGTCTGCAGGATGTTCAGCAGCTGGCGCTTGTATTCATGGATGCGCTTGATCTGCACGTCGAAGATCGCATCGGGGTCGACCTTCACCCCCTGGGTCTGCGCGATCCAGTTCGACAGCGCTTCCTTGTTGACCCGTTTCGCCGCCGCAAAGGCGTCGCGGAAGCCCTTGTCCTCGATCGAGAGTTCCAGCTCGCGCAGGCGGTCGAGATCGGCCTCCCAGCCCTCGCCGATCGTGTCGCTGATCAGATGCGACAGCGCCGGGTTCGCCATCCGCAGCCAGCGCCGCGGGGTGACTCCATTCGTTTCGTTCACGATCCGGTCGGGGTGCAGCTTGTGCAGCTCGGGGAAGAGGTTCTGCTTCACCAGCTCGGTGTGCAGCGCCGAGACGCCGTTCACCTTATGCGCGGTGACGAAGGCGAGCTCGCCCATCCGCACCTCGTGATGCTTCACGATGCCGACGTAATGCGGCCGCGAGGGGTTGGTGCGCAGGTGCCAGGCGTCGATCTGCTCGATGATCTGCATGTGCCGCGGCAGCACCGAGCCCATCAGATAGGTCGCCCAGCGTTCGAGCGCCTCGGGCAGCAGCGTGTGGTTGGTATAGCCCAGACACTCGATCGCCGTCGCAATCGCATCGTCGAAGGGCATGTCGTAAAGATCGGTCAGGATCCGCACCAGCTCCGGCCCGGCAATCGCCGGGTGGGTGTCGTTCATCTGGATCGCCACATGCTTCGCCAGATCGGCCAGCTTGTAGCCCCCCGCCAGATGCCGGCGGATGATGTCATGCAGCGCCGCGCCGGTCAGGAAATACTCCTGCTTCAGCCGCAGCTCCTTGCCCTGATAGGTGGTGTCGTCGGGGTAAAGCACGCGGCTGAGCGTGCGGGCAAGCGTCTCGGGTTCGGCCGCGGCGGTGTAATCGCCATGGTTGAAGCGCGCGAGGTCAAAGAGCGTCGTGGGCTTGGCCGACCACAGCCGCAGCGTGTTCGCCCATTTGCCCTGCCAGCCGATCACCGGCATGTCGAAGGCCTCGGCGATCACCGTCTCGGCCGGCACCCAGACGGTCTTGCCGTTGCGGGTCTCGACGCCGCCCTTGAAGCCGATCTCATAGGCCGCCTCGGGGCGCTCGAATTCCCAGGGGTGGCGCTGCTTCAGCCAGTCCTCGGGGGTTTCGACCTGCTGCCCGCCCTCGAAGCGCTGACGGAACAACCCGTGCTCGTAGCGGATGCCATAGCCATAGCCCGGGCAGCCGAGCGTCGCCATGCTTTCCATGTAGCATGCCGCCAGACGGCCCAGCCCGCCATTGCCGAGCGCCGCATCCGGCTCGTCCTCGACCACCGCGCGCCAGTCCTGCCCGAGGCTCTCGATCGCCTCGCGGCAGGCCGCGCGCATGCCGAGGTTGATCGCCGAATCCTCAAGCATGCGGCCGATCAGGAATTCCATCGACAGGTAGTAGACGCGCTTGTGCCCCTGTTCCCAGGTCTGCTTCGTCGCGGCGAACCACGGCTCGACGATCCGGTCACGGATCGCGAAGCTCAGCGCCATGCGCCAGTCGTAGACCGAGGCATGCCCCGCATCTTTGCCCATCGTATAGATCAGGTGGCGCAGGATTTCTTCCCGCAGGGTCTCGACGGTGGGGGCGATAACATCTTTCACGATCACACCTTTCGCGCACGTTGTTAACCCCTTGATGGGATGCGGGCGGCACGCCGTCAAGCCGGACAGAAAGGCAGTCCCCACCTGTGGCCCGGCGGTTTCGGCTTTGCCCGTTTCTGCGGCACTCGACCAGAGGATCGTAAAGAATTCATGGCAGGGCGCGGGGTTGGGCCGGAATCTGCCGCTCGCGCTGGCGTTCAGCTTGCCGGCAGGATCACGCTGAACCGGCTGCCCTTGCCCTTCTCGCTTTCGATCTTCAGCCGGCCGCGATGGCGGGCGACGATGTGCTTCACGATCGCGAGACCAAGCCCGGTGCCGCCCTGTTCGCGCGAGCGGTGGGTGTCGACGCGGTAGAACCGTTCGGTCAGGCGCGGCAGGTGGATCGACTCGATGCCCTCGCCCCTGTCGCTCACCTCGACCCGCAGCGCCGGGCCGCGCAGCACCGGCTCATGCGCGATGCGGGCGACATTGATCCGCACCTCGCCGCCCGAACCGCCGTATTTGATCGCATTCTCGATCAGGTTGGCGAAGATCTGGGTGAGCTGGTCGGGATCGCCCTTCACCCGCATCACGCCGTCCTCGCCCTCGCGGATCAGCGCGACGCCGCGCGCCTCGGCGAGCGGCTGCAAGGTCTGCTTTGCGCCTTTCAGCACCGCCGAGATATCGACATCCGAGGTCGGGCGGCGCCGCTCCTCGGCCTCGACCCGGCTCAGCGACAGCAGGTCGCCCACCAGCCGGTTCATCCGCCCCGCCTCGCGCTCCATGATCGCGAGGAAGCGGTCGCGCGCCACCGGGTCGTCCTTCGCCGCGCCGCGCAGGGTCTCGACAAAGCCCATCAATGCGGTCAGCGGCGTGCGCAGCTCGTGGCTGACATTGGCGACGAAATCGCGCCGCATCACCTCGGCCTCCTCGAGCGCGGTGACATCCTCGATCGCCACCACCGCGCCGCCCTGCGGCAGGCCGATCTCCTCGCCCGGCGGCAGCGGCGAGACGGTCGCCATCGCCACCATCTCGCGCCCGTTCGAGGAGATCCGCAGCCGCACCCGGCCGGGGCGGTCATCGTGCAGCGCCTCCTCGAGCGCCTGACCAAGCGCGGGCTGGCGCAGCACGGTGACGAAAGCGCGCCCCTCGATGTCGCGACCGAAGAGCAGGCGGGCCGCGGGATTGGCCGAAACGATCCTCTCCGCCCGATTAACCAGCAAAATCGGAAGCGGCAGGGCGTCGACCAGAGAGGCTGTCAAAAAATCGGGCATGTTTCGCTCCTTCTGCGCGCCGAAACCTTGACCAAAAACGCGCGGGAGTAAACCATGCGTCATTCTCTGGTTGCAGGCGAAGCGTCCCGGGGCAAAGCCTTCGTCTGCCAATCCATTTTCCAGCGCGCCCGGTGCCGGGCAGCGCGGTGTGACGGGACGTGATGATGCCTTCTTCGAAGGGCCCTTCCGCCGGCCGCCCCCGTTCCGGGGACGGACCCGATTCGCCTCCGCCGGGACGACGCATCCTGGTGGTGGAGCCGTCGCAGTCTCTGCCGCTCGCGCTGCGCGGCATATCGGGGGCCGCGATCACCATCGTGCCGCTTGCCGCGGTCGATGCGGCATTGCTCGCGCGGACCGTGCCAGACGTGGTGATCTCGCCGCTCCTCTGCCCCGAGCACGACATCCTCGACCTCGCGCGGCTGCTCGACGCGCTTGGCTATCGCGGCGCGCTGCGGGCCTATAGCGCGCCGCTGCCGAACCCGCGGCTGATCCTCGCCGAGGTGCGGCAGATCTGGCAGGGCGGCGATTTCGACATTCTCGAACTGCCGCCCGAGCTGGGCTGAGCTCAGCCGAGGGCGCGCAGGCCGCGGGCATAGCGCGCCGCATTGGCGCGGTAATGCGCGGCCGATTTCAGCAGCTTCTCCTGCGCCGCCTTGTCGAGCGTCCGCACCACCTTGCCCGGCGCGCCCATCACTAGGCTGAAATCCGGGATTTCCTTGCCCTCGGTGATCAGCGCGCCGGCGCCGATCAGGCAGCCGCGGCCGATCTTCGCGCCGTTGAGCACCGTCGCGCCCATGCCGATCAGGCTGCCCGCGCCGATGATGCAGCCATGCAGCATCGCCTTGTGGCCGATCGTGCAATCGGGCCCGATCACCAGCGGATAGCCGATGTCGGTGTGGCACACGACGTTTTCCTGAACGTTCGAACCGCGGCCGACGCGGATCTCCTCGTTGTCGCCGCGCAAGGTGCAGCCGAACCAGACCGAGGCCTCGTCCTCCAGCACCACCTTGCCGATCAGGTTCGCGTCCGGGGCGACCCAGGCACCCTGCCCCAGTTCCGGCCGAATGCCGTCAAGCTCATAGATCATCGCGCCTCAAACTCCCTGTTCAGCTCGCGCACGAAGTCGTTCAGCCAGGGCTGCCGGTCCGCCCGCGCGCGCTCGGCGGCGAGAATTTCGCGCAGCTCCCTCTCGGCCTGATCGGCATCGTGATTCACGATCACATAATCATATTCCGCCCAGTGGCTGATTTCATCGCGGCTTTTCGCCATCCGGGCCGCAATCACCTCGTCGCTGTCCTGTGCCCGCGTGCGCAGCCGCTTTTCCAGCTCGGCGATCGAGGGCGGCAGGATGAAGATCGAGATCACCTCCTTGCCGAGGCTCGAGCGGCGGATCTGCTGCCCGCCCTGCCAGTCGACGTCAAAGAGCGTGTCGCGCCCGGCCTTCATCGCCGCCTCGACCGGCGCCTTCGGCGTGCCGTAGAAATTGCCGAACACCTCGGCATGTTCGAGCATCTCGCCCGCCATCACCATCGCCTCGAAGTCGTGCTTGGTGCGGAAGTAGTATTCGATGCCGTCGGTCTCGCCCGGGCGCGGGGCGCGCGTCGTGGCCGAGACCGAGAATGTCAGCGTCGGGTCCCAGGTCATCAGCCGCTTCGCCAGCGTCGACTTCCCCGCGCCCGAGGGCGAGGAGAGGATAATCAGAAGGCCGCGCCGGGTCTGGGTCATGGCTCACTCCACGTTCTGGATCTGCTCGCGCATCTGGTCGATGACGGCCTTGAGGTCAAGCCCGATCGCGGTGAGCGCGGTCGAGCCCGACTTCGAGCACAGCGTGTTCGACTCGCGCACGAATTCCTGGGTGAGGAAATCGAGCTTGCGGCCGACGGGGCCCGCCTCGGCCAGCAGCGCGCGGGCGGCGCGGACATGGGCGCGCAGCCGGTCGACCTCCTCGGTGACATCGGCCTTCACCGCCAGCATCGCCAGCTCCTGCGCCACGCGCTGCGGATCGGCGCCCGGCGCGGTCTCGAGCACATGCGAAAGCGCCGCCTGCAACGCCGCCGCGGTCTCGGGCCGACGCGCCTCGGCGGCCTCGGCGGCGGCTTCGGTCAGCGCCGCGATGCGGTCGATCTGCGCCGCGATCACCGCGCCGATCTGCGCCCCCTCGGCCGCACGCATCGCGGCGAAATCGTCCAGAAGCGGCGCCAGATCGGCCACCAGCGCCGCGCGCAGCGCCGCCGGATCGGCGACCTCGGGGGCGCCCTGCTCGATCACGCCGCGCAGCGCCAGCAGGTCGGCCGCCCGTGTCGGGGCAAGGGCAAGGCCGCGCTCGCCCGCCGCCGCCTCGACCCGTGCAAGCGCCGTCAGCGCCGCCTGCAGCCCGGGCTCCGACAGCCGCAGCCCCTCGGCCCCCTCGCTGCGCGAAAGCCGCAGCGTCAGCGAGATGTTGCCACGCGCCGCCACCGCGGCCACCGCCGCCCGCACCGCCGCCTCGAGCCCCTCGACATCGGGCAGACGCGGGCGCAGATCAAAGCCCTTGCCATTGACCGAGCGGATCTCCCAGGCCCAGTCATGGCCCAGCCCGCCGCCCTGCCGCGCGGCAAAGCCGGTCATCGAGATCGTGCGCGGGCCGGATGCGATGTTAACCATTTAACACTTTCTTTCCCCTTTTTGCCCGGAAATGGCATATTAAGGTTTTGGTAAGGATTTCGCCTCCGGGGCCATTTGAAAGCCCATAACCGCAGAATGCACGAGGCATTGCAATGGATGGCGGCGGAGGCGGAACGCCTGTGCCGCAGGAACGGGTGATGCGATGGACCGTGATATCGACGACAAGGTGATCCACTTCGGGGCGCAGGCGGGGCTCGGCATGCAGGTTGCCTCGGAACTGCGCGCCTATTGGGAGGCGCTGCGCCGTGGCCGGCTGGTGCCGGCGCGCGCCGATGTCGATCCGCGCGGGATCGAGCGCGCCCTCGAATACGCCTTCATTCTCGAACGCGTCGCGCCGGGCATCGGCCGGTTCCGGCTTGCCGGCATGCACCTGAACGAGCTGATGGGGATGGAGGTGCGGGGCATGCCGCTGACCGCCCTGTTCACGCCGCAGGGCCGCAAGCATGTCACCGAGGCGCTTGAGGCGGTCTTCGGCGGTCCGGCGATCGCCGACCTGCGGCTGGCTTCGGAAAGCGGCCCCGGCCGGCCCCGGCTCGAGGCGCGGCTGCTGATCCTGCCGATGAAATCCGACCTTGGCGACATCACCCGCGCCCTTGGCTGCCTCGTTGCCGAGGGCGACGGTTTCGGCCGGCTGCCGCGCCGCTTCGATGTGATCGCGGCCCATGTCGAGCCGGTGATCGCCGGCGCGCCGACGCCCGGCCCCCTGCCGCTGCCGGTCCGCCCCGAGGAGATCGGCCTCGATGCCCCGGTCTTCGGCCACCGCCGGCCCGCCCTGCCCGAGTTCGACACGCCCCTGGCGGCCCGCCCGCTCTCCGACTGCTCGCCGGAAGAGCGTCGCGCGATGTTCCGCGTCATCAGCAACGCCTGAGACCGATCCCGCAGGATATGACGGGAACGGCCCGGAGCGATGCTCCGGGCCGCGGTCCTTGTGCCAGTCTGTCGCCGCCCTGCTCAGAGGCCCGAGGCCTTGCGCAGCGCGCGCCGGTCCTGCAGCTCCTCGGCGACGAGGAAGGCGAGTTCCAGCGCCTGCGAGGCATTCAGCCGCGGGTCGCAGGCGGTGTGGTAGCGGCTCGACAGATCCTCGTCCGAGACCGCACGCACGCCGCCGGTGCATTCGGTCACGTCGCGGCCGGTCATCTCGAAATGCACGCCGCCCGGGATCGTGCCCTCGGCCTTGTGCACGCCGAAGAACTCGCGCACCTCGCGCAGCACGGAATCGAAGGGCCGGGTCTTGAAGCCAGACGCCGCCTTGATCGTGTTGCCATGCATCGGGTCGCACGACCACAGCACGTTCGCACCTTCGGACTGCACCGCGCGGATCAGCCGCGGCAGATGCTCGCCGACCTTGCCGGCGCCAAAGCGCGCGATCAGCGTCAGCCGCCCGGGCTCGTTCTCCGGGTTCAGCTTCGCCATCAGCACCTTCAGATCGTCGGCCGTGGTCGAGGGGCCGCATTTCAGCCCGATCGGGTTCTGCACGCCACGGCAGAACTCGACATGCGCGCCGTCGGGCTGACGGGTGCGGTCGCCGATCCAGATCATGTGGCCCGAGCCGGCCAGCGGAATGCCCGTGGTGCTGTCGACACGGCACAGCGCCTCTTCATATTCCAGCAGCAGCGCCTCGTGCGAGGTGTAGAAATCGACCTTCGCGAGCTCATGCGCGGTGTCCGAGGTCACCCCGGCCGCGGTCATGAAGTCCATCGCATCGCCGATGCGCTCGGCCACCTCGCGATAGCGCGCGGCCTCGTCCTCGTCGGTGAAGCCGGCGATCCAGCTCTGCACCCGGTGGATGTCGGCATAGCCGCCGGTCGAGAAGGCGCGCAGCAGGTTCAGCGAGGCCGCGGCCTGGGTATAAGCCTGCAGCATCCGGTAGGGATCGGGCACGCGGGCCTCGGCGGTGAAGTCGAAGCCGTTGATGATGTCGCCGCGATAGCTCGGCAGCTCGACGCCGCCGATCGTCTCGGTCGCGGCCGAGCGCGGCTTGGCGAACTGCCCGGCCATGCGCCCGACCTTGATCACCGGCACCTTCGCGCCCCAGGTCAGCACGATCGCCATCTGCAGCATCACCTTGAAGGTGTCGCGGATGTTGTCGGCGGAGAATTCGGCAAAGCTCTCGGCGCAGTCCCCACCCTGCAGCAGGAACGCCTCGCCGCGCGCGGCCTTCGCCAGATCCGCCTTCAGCCGGCGCGCCTCGCCGGCGAAGACGAGCGGCGGCATCTTGGCGAGCTGCGTCTCGACCGCGCCAAGCGCCGCCGTGTCGGGATAGTCGGGCATCTGCACCCGCGGTTTCGCGCGCCAGCCGGACTTCGTCCACCCCTTGACCATCTTCTCCTCCAGGACTTTCACAGGTTGCGCGGTTATAAGGCAGGCGTTAGCGAGAACAAACCGGTTTTTCCGCAGGCGCGCGCGAAAATGACCTTCGCGCGGCATTGCTTCGATGCCCTCTTGCGAGACGCCCCGTTCCCTGCTTTCTGTGCATGAAACGACAAGGTCCCGGTCGCAAATGCGCATCCCATCCACGACACCCCGCACCCATTCCCGACCGGCCCCCTCGCACGGCATCCTGCGCCTGGCCACCGGCGGGCGCACGCGGCGCTTCATCTTCCTGCTGCTCGACCGCTTCACGCTGATGGCTTTTGCCAGTGCAATCGAGCCCTTGCGGCTGGCGAACCAGGTTTCCGGCGAGAAGCTCTATGACTGGAAGCTCGCCTCCGAGGACGGCGGCGACGTGACCTGTTCGAACGGCACGGTGATGCGCGCCGACATGGGGCTTGGCGAGGTCACCCGCGACGACACGGTGATGGTGTGCGGCGGCATCGACGTGGCCGAGGCGACGACGAAGCCGATCCTCGCCTGGCTGCGGCGCGAGGCGCGGCGCGGCGCGGCGGTGGGCGGCCTGTGCACCGGGGCCTGGGCGGTGGCGAAGGCCGGCCTGCTCGACGGCCGGCGCGCCACCATCCATTGGGAGAATCAGGACAGCTTCGCCGAGGATTTCGAGGAGGTGACGCTGTCGAAGGCGGTCTTCGTGATCGACGGCAACCGGCTGACGACCGCCGGTGGCACCGCCTCGGTCGACCTGATGCTGAAGATGATCGCGCTCGACCATGGCGAGGCGCTGGCCAATACCATCGCCGACCAGCTGATCTACAACTCGATCCGCACCGACCGCGACAGCCAGCGGCTGTCGATCCCGACCCGGATCGGCGTGCGCCACCCGAAGCTTGCGCAGGTGATCGCGCGGATGGAGATGAACATCGAGGAGCCGATCAGCCCGGCGCGCCTTGCGGCCGAGGTCGGCATGTCGACGCGCCAGCTCGAGCGGCTGTTCAGCCGCTACCTGAGCCGCTCGCCGAAGCGCTATTACATGGAAATCCGCCTGCAAAAGGCGCGCAACCTGTTGATGCAGACCGAGATGAGCGTGATCAATGTGGCGCTTGCCTGCGGCTTCACCTCGCCCTCGCATTTCTCGAAATGCTACCGCGCACAATACCAGACCACCCCCTATCGCGAACGCGGCGCCTCGGGCGTGCCATCGGCGACCAGCGTGATCGAGCTTGATGCCGACGAGTGCGACCTGACGGGAATCGACTTTCCGGAAGAAAAGTTCTGAGCCGCGCCGGCGATGCGCCGCGCCGTTGCGTCAACGCGCCCAATTCTTGCCCAGATGGTCGATTTTCGGCCAATCCGCCGCGGGCTGCCCTATTTTCTTTTGCCAAAGGCGGGACTAACGTTTCCGCAATCATGTTCTAACAGGGGAGTGAACAGATGAAGAAGCTGCTTCTGGCGACGGCTGCCGTCGCGCTGTGCGCGGGCGGCGCCTTCGCCGAGGACATCAAGATGGGGATCTCGATGGGCTTCACCGGGCCGCTGGAATCGATCGCGCCGCCGATCGCTGCCGGCGCCGAGCTGGCGATGAAGGAAGTTTCGGACTCGGGCAAGCTTCTGGGCGGCGACACCGTCACCCCGGTGCGCGGCGATTCCACCTGCGTCGATGCCGCCGCGGCCACCGCGACCGTCGAGCGGATGGTGACCTCGGAAGGCGTGAAGGGCATCGTCGGCGGCATGTGCTCGGGCGAGACCATCGCCTCGCTGACCAATGTCGCGGTGCCGAACGGCGTGGTGATGATCTCGCCCTCGGCGACCTCGCCGGCGCTCTCGACGATCGACGACAACGGCCTGTTCTTCCGCACCTCGCCCTCGGACGCGCGTCAGGGCGAAGTGATGACCGACATCATCCTCGAACACGGCATCAAGTCCGTGGCGGTGACCTATACCAACAACGACTACGGCAAGGGCCTGGCCGACAGCTTCGCCGAGGCGTTCAAGGCCAAGGGCGGCACCGTGACCATCGTCGCCGCGCATGAGGACGGCAAGGCCGACTATTCGGCCGAGGTCGGCGCGCTGGCGGCCGCGGGTGGCGATGCGCTCGTGGTGGCGGGCTATGTCGATCAGGGCGGTTCGGGCATCCTGCGCGGCGCGCTCGACACCGGCGCCTTCTCGACCTTCGTGCTGCCCGACGGCATGGTCGCGGCGACGCTCGAGAAGAACTTCGGCACCGAGCTCGACGGCTCGTTCGGTCAGATGCCGGCCTCGGAAGGCGAAGGCAAGGATGCGTTCATCGCGCTGGCCAAGACCGCGGGCTTCGACGGTTCGAGCATCTACTCGGCCGAGGCCTATGACGCGGCGGCGCTGATGCTGCTCGCCATGCAGGCGGCGAAGTCGACCGATCCGAAGGTCTACAAGGACAAGATCATGGACGTCGCCAACGCTCCGGGCGAGAAGATCATGCCCGGCGAGCTGGCGAAGGGCCTCGAGCTGCTGGCCGAAGGCAAGGACATCGACTATGTCGGCGCCACCTCGGTCGAGCTGATCGGTGCGGGGGAATCCGCGGGCACCTTCCGCGAGATCACCATCAAGGACGGCAAGATCGAGACCGTGAAATACCGCTGAGGCGGCACGGAGAACCTGGGGGCGGCCCGGAGCGATCCGGGCTGTTCCTTTTGAAACAAGGCCGAAAACGGCATTCTTCACGCAAAGAGTGAAGGTCACAGGGGACTGCATGATACGGGTCGAGAACCTGCACAAGCATTTCGGCGGCTTCCATGCCGTCGATGGCGCTTCGCTAGAGATCGCGACGGGCTCCATCACCGGGCTGATCGGCCCGAACGGGGCGGGAAAATCCACGCTGTTCAACGTCATCGCCGGGGTGCACAAGCCCACCTCCGGCACGGTGACGATGGATGGCGAGGACATCACCGGCCTGCCGCCGCACGAGTTGTTCCACAAGGGGCTGCTGCGCACCTTCCAGATCGCGCATGAATTCCCGACGATGACGGTGCGCGAGAACCTGATGATGGTTCCGGGCGGGCAGACCGGCGAGACGCTGTGGAACGCCTGGTTCCAGCGCGGCCGGATCGCCGAGGAAGAGGCGGCGCTTCTGAAGAAGGCCGACGAGGTTCTTGATTTCCTGACGATTTCCCATCTGAAGGACGAGCGTGCCGGAAACCTGTCTGGCGGCCAGAAGAAACTTCTGGAGCTTGGCCGCACGATGATGGTCGAGGCGAAGATCGTCTTTCTCGACGAGGTCGGCGCCGGCGTGAACCGCACGCTGCTGAACACCATCGGCGATGCCATCGTGCGGCTGAACCAGGAGCGCGGCTATACCTTCTGCGTGATCGAGCATGACATGGATTTCATCGGCCGGCTCTGCGACCCGGTGATCGTGATGGCCGAGGGCAAGGTTCTGGCCGAGGGCTCGCCGGACACGATCATGCAGAATGAGGCGGTGATCGAGGCCTATCTCGGGCGCGGGCTCAAGAACAAGGTCAAGGCGGGGGCCGTGCAATGATTGGATTTTTCCTGATCAAACAAGGCGTCATGGGATGTCCCGGAGGTGTCGCATGAGCTTCCTCGACGCTTCCAGCATGACCGGCGGCTATGGCGCCGCCGACATTCTTCACGATTGCACGCTGAAGGTCGAAAAGGGCCAGATCGCGGTGATCGTCGGCCCGAACGGCGCCGGCAAGTCGACCGCGATGAAGGCGGTCTTCGGCATGCTGCGGCTGCGCGCGGGCAAGGTGACACTCGATGGCGAGGACATCACCGGCCTGTCCCCGCAGGAGCGCGTGCGCAAGGGCATGGGCTTCGTGCCGCAGGTGAACAACGTCTTCCCGACGATGTCGGTCGAGGAAAACCTCGAGATGGGCGCCTTCATCCGCACCGACGATTTCCGCGACACGATGGAGCAGGTCTATGATCTCTTCCCGATCCTGCGCGAGAAACGGCACCAGAACGCCGGGGAACTCAGCGGCGGGCAGCGCCAGCAGGTCGCCGTCGGCCGCGCGCTGATGACGAAGCCGAAACTGCTGATGCTCGACGAACCCACCGCGGGCGTCTCGCCGATTGTCATGGACGAGCTTTTCGACCGCATCATCGAGGTCGCCCGCACCGGGATCTCGATCCTGATGGTCGAGCAGAACGCAAGGCAAGCGCTTGAAATTGCGGACATGGGCTATGTGCTCGTGCAGGGCGCGAACCGCTACACCGACACGGGCGCCGCCCTGATGGCCGACCCCGAGGTCCGCCGCACCTTCCTGGGGGGCTGAGATGGACATCCTCAACGCGCTGGTCGCGATCCTGAACTATGTCGTGGTGCCCGCCACCGCCTATGGCGCGCAGCTTGCGCTTGGCGCGCTTGGCGTGACGCTGATCTACGGCATCCTGCGGTTCTCGAACTTCGCCCATGGCGACACCATGGCCTTCGGCACCGCGATCACCATCCTCGTCACCTGGGCGCTGCAGGCGGCGGGCCTCAGCTTCGGTCCGCTGCCGACGGCGCTGATCGCCCTGCCCTTCGGCATCGCCGCGACGGCGCTTCTGGTGCTCGGCACCGACCGCATCGTCTATGCCTATTACCGCAAGGTGCGCGCGGCGCCGGTGGTGCTGACCATGGTCTCGGTCGGCGTGATGTTCGTGATGAACGGCCTCACCCGCGTGCTGATCGGGGTCGACGAGATCAAGTTCACCGATGGCGCACGCTTCCTGATCTCGGCGCAGGAGTTCAAGAAGGCCACCGGCCTTGCCGAACCGCTCGCCATCCGCACCACCCAGGCGATCACCGTCATCACCGCGGCGATCGTGGTGGCAGCGCTGTTCTGGTTCCTCGCAAGGACCCGTGCCGGCAAGTCGATGCGCGCGTTTTCCGACAACGAGGATATGGCGCTTCTGTCGGGGATCAACCCGAACCGCGTCGTCGCGATGACCTGGATCATCGCCGCGGCGCTCGCCACGATCGCCGGCACGCTCTATGGCCTCGACAAAAGCTTCAAGGCCTTCAATTACTTCCAGTTGCTGCTGCCGGTCTTTGCCGCGGCCATCGTCGGGGGGCTGGGCAATCCGCTCGGGGCCATCGCCGGCGGCTTCATCATCGCCTATTCCGAGGTGGCGGTGACCTATGCCTGGAAGAAGGTCGCGATCTATCTGATCCCCGGCTACCAGTCCGACAACCTGCTGCAGCTGTTGTCGACCGAATACAAGTTCGCCGTGAGCTTCACGATCCTGATCATCGTGCTGCTGTTCAAGCCCACCGGCCTTTTCAAGGGGAAATCGGTATGAGCACCCGTCAACCTGGCGCCGCCCGGGGCGGCAAGCTGCGCGCACCGCTGCTCTTTGCCGCGATGGCGGCGCTGCTCCTCATCGAGGCCTTCACCACCGGCTGGAACGGCGCGCTGGGGATCGTCAACATGGGGCTGATCTCGGCGATCCTCGCGCTCGGCGTGAACATGCAATGGGGCTATGCCGGGCTCTTCAACACCGGTGTCGTCGGTTTCATCGCGCTTGGCGGGCTCGGCCCGGTGCTGGTGTCGATGAAACCGACGCCGGGCGCCTTTTCCGCGGGCGGCTGGGGCATCCTGCTCGCCTTCGCGATCGCGCTCGTCACGATCATGGCCGCGGTCTGGCTGAACCGGCATCTGACGCGGATGAAGGGGCTTGCGATCCTTGCCGTGCTGATCGCGGGCTTCTTCCTCTACCGCGCCATCTTCGACCCGGCCGTCGCCGCGATCCAGGCGATCAACCCGGCCTCCGCGGGCTATCTGGGCGGGCTCGGCCTGCCGACGCTGCTGTCCTGGCCTCTGGGCGCGCTGCTTGCCGCCGGCGCCGCTTGGGTGGTCGGCAAGACAGCCCTCGGTCTGCGCTCGGATTACCTCGCCGTCGCCACCCTCGGCATCGGCGAGATCATCGTCGCGGTGCTGAAGAACGAGGAATGGCTCGACCGCGGTGTGCTGAACGTGACCGGCATCCCGCGCCCCTGGCCCGTGCCCTACGAGGTCGATCTGCAGGCCGACCCGGGCTTTCTCGAGCGCGCCGCGGCCTTCGGCCTCGACCCGGTCACCGCCTCGACGATCTCCGTCAAGCTGCTCTACGGCGCGCTTTTCGCCGCGGTGCTGCTGGTGCTGATCTGGGCGCTGCAGCTGGCGCTCAACTCGCCCTGGGGCCGGATGATGCGCGCCATCCGCGACAACGAGGTCGCCGCCGAGGCCATGGGCAAGAACGTCACCGGCCGCCATCTGCAGATCTTCATCCTCGGCTGCGCGGTGATCGGGCTCGCCGGCGCGATGATGATCTCGCTCGACGGGCAGATGACGCCGTCGTCCTACAACCCGCTGCGCTACACCTTCCTGATCTGGGTGATGGTGATCGTCGGCGGGTCCGGCAACAACTGGGGCTCGGTGCTCGGCGGGATGCTGATCTGGTTCGTCTGGATCAAGGCCGAGGTCTGGGGGCCGCAGATCATGCATGTCGTCACCGCGACGCTTGCGGACGGGCCGCTGAAACAGCATCTCGTCGATTCGGCACCGCATATGCGGCTGGTGATGATGGGGCTGATCCTGCTCCTCGTGCTGCGCTTCAGCCCGCGCGGCCTGCTTCCCGAGAAATGACGAAAGGGGCCTTCGGGCCCCTTTTCGCTGCCCGGAACGCGGCGCGCCGCAGCCCCCCTCCCTTCATCTTGCCACAAATACCTCGGGGGTGCGGGGGCGGCGCCCCCGCGCTCTTGCTTTTGGCGAAATCCCCCCCTATTCCCTCGCCATGACCCAGCATCAGCGCCTCCTCATCATCGACTTCGGCTCCCAGGTCACGCAGCTGATTGCGCGCCGCCTGCGCGAGCTCAACGTCTATTGCGAAATCCATCCCTATCAGAAGGTCACCGACGCCTTTCTGACCGATTTCGCCCCCCAGGCAATCATCTTCTCGGGTGGCCCGGACAGCGTCACCCGCGAGGGCTCTCCGCGTCCGCCGAAATCGGCCTTCACCCTCGGCGTGCCGATCCTCGGGATCTGCTACGGCCAGCAGGTGATGATGCAGGAGCTCGGCGGCCTCGTCGAATCCGGCCATGGCACCGCCGAGTTCGGCCGCGCCTATGTCACCCCGACCGCGCGCGCGCTGCCGCTGCTCGAGGGCTGGTTCGAGGACGGCCGTGAGCAGGTCTGGATGAGCCACGGCGACCATGTCAGCCGCATCGCCCCGGGCTTCGAGGTCTATGGCACCTCGCCCGGCGCGCCCTTCGCGATCACCGCCGATCCGGCGCGTCACTTCTACGCCGTGCAGTTCCACCCCGAGGTGCACCACACCCCGAAGGGCGCGAAGCTCTACGAGAACTTCGTGCGGCTTGCGGGCTTCACCGGCGACTGGACGATGGCGGGCTATCGCGAACAGGCGATCGCCAAGATCCGCGAACAGGTCGGCGACAAGAAGGTGATCTGCGGCCTCTCGGGCGGCGTCGACAGCTCGGTTGCGGCGGTGCTGATCCACGAGGCGATCGGCGACAACCTGACCTGCGTCTTCGTCGACCACGGCCTGCTGCGCAAGGGCGAGGCCGAGGAAGTGGTCACCATGTTCCGCGACCACTACAACATGCGGCTGATCGCGGCCGACGAGAGCGCGCTCTTCCTCGGCGCGCTCGAGGGCGTGTCGGACCCGGAAGTGAAGCGCAAGACGATCGGCCGGCTCTTCATCGACGTGTTCCAGAACTACGCGAACCAGATCGAGGGCGCCGAGTTCCTCGCCCAGGGCACGCTCTACCCCGACGTGATCGAGAGCGTGTCGTTCTCGGGCGGCCCCTCGGTGACGATCAAGTCGCACCACAATGTGGGCGGCCTGCCGGAGAAGATGGGGTTGAAGCTGGTCGAGCCGCTGCGCGAGCTGTTCAAGGACGAGGTCCGCGCCCTTGGCCGCGAGCTCGGCCTGCCGGCGAAATTCATCGGCCGCCATCCTTTCCCGGGCCCGGGTCTGGCGATCCGCTGCCCCGGCGAGATCACCCGCGAGAAACTCGCGATCCTGCGCGAGGCCGATGCCGTCTACATCGACCAGATCCGCAAGCACGGTCTTTACGACGAGATCTGGCAGGCCTTCGTCGCGATCCTGCCGGTCCGCACCGTGGGCGTGATGGGCGACGGGCGCACCTATGACTATGCCTGCGCGCTGCGCGCGGTGACCTCGGTCGACGGCATGACGGCGGATTACTACCCCTTCTCCCACGAGTTCCTCGGCGAGACCGCGACGCGGATCATCAACGAGGTCAAGGGCATCAACCGCGTGACCTATGACATCACCTCGAAGCCCCCGGGCACGATCGAGTGGGAATGATCCGCGCGAGAGCGTGACAGGATGCGGCCCCTCCGGGGGCCGTTTTCCTTTTCGGCGGGTGGCAAAGAACGGGGGGCGCTGCCCCCCTCGGCCTGCGGCCTCACCCCCCGGGATATTTGGCGCGATTGGAAGCGGAAGCGGCGTTCGCGTCCCGATCGCGGTCAAGTCCCGGGCGCGGTCAAATCCCGGGAGGGATGGTCCCGGGCTCAGGCCTTTGCAGCCTTCTTCGCCTCGATCACCTTTTCGGCCAGGTCCCTGGCGATGGCGAAGGCGCCCTTGATCCGCTCGGCGTCCGAGGTCCAGTCGCGCTGCACCACCACCTTGTTGCCGCTGATCTTCGCCGTGCCCTTCTGGCCTTGCAGGAAGTCGACGAGACCCGCCGGGTTCGGGAAGCTGTCGCGGTGGAACTGCACCGTCGCGCCCTTCGGCCCCGCGTCCATCTTCGCGATATAGGCGCGCTTCGCCATCGCCTTGATCCGCACCACCAGCAGCAGGGTGTTCACCTCGCGCGGAAGCTCCCCGAAGCGGTCGATCAGCTCGGCGGCAAAGCCCTCGAGCTCGACCTTCGTCGTCAGCCCCGAGAGCCGGCGATAAAGGCCGAGCCGGACGTCGAGATCGGGGATGAAGCTTTCGGGGATCATCACCGGCACGCCGAGGTTGATCTGCGGCGACCATTCGCCGTCGCCCTCGGCCTCGGTCAGCTCGCCCGATTTCAGCCGCGCGATGGTTTCCTCGAGCATCGCCTGATAGAGCTCGTAGCCGACTTCCCTGATATGGCCCGACTGTTCTTCGCCCAGAAGGTTGCCGGCGCCGCGCAGGTCGAGATCCTGGCTTGCCAAGGTGAAGCCCGCGCCGAGATTGTCGAGCGAGCCCAGAAGCCGCAGCCGCTTCACCGCCTGCGGCGTCAGCGGCAGGCGCGGCTTCGTCGTCAGGTAGCAATAGGCGCGCAGCTTCGAGCGCCCGACCCGGCCGCGGATCTGGTAGAGCTGGGCCAGGCCGAACATGTCGGCACGGTGGATGATCATCGTGTTCGCGGTCGGGATGTCGAGGCCGCTCTCGACGATGGTCGTCGCCAGAAGCACGTCATACTTGCCGTCGTAGAAGGCGTTCATCCGCGCGTCGAGCTCGCCCGCCGCCATCTGGCCATGTGCGGTGATGAAGCTGACCTCGGGCACATGGGTGCGCAGGAACTCCTCGACCTCGGGCAGGTCGGTGATCCGCGGCACGACATAGAAGCTCTGGCCGCCGCGGAAGCGCTCGCGCAGGAGCGCCTCGCGCACGGTGACCGCGTCGAACTCGCTGACATAGGTGCGGATCGCCAGACGGTCGACCGGCGGCGTGCCGATCACGCTGAGGTCGCGCACGCCGGTCAGGCTGAGCTGCAGCGTGCGCGGAATCGGCGTTGCGGTGAGGGTGAGCACATGGATTTCCGAGCGCATCTCCTTCAGGCGTTCCTTGTGGTTCACGCCGAAATGCTGCTCCTCGTCGATCACCAGCAGGCCGAGGGTGCGGAATTTCACCGCCTTGGCCAGCACCGCATGGGTGCCGATGACGATATCGACGGTGCCGTCGGCCAGCCCCTCGCGGGTTTTCGCGGCGTCTTTCGCCGAGACGAAACGGCTGAGCGGGCGGACCTCGAGTGCGGTGCCGCGGAAGCGCTCGGCGAAGGTCTTGTAATGCTGGCGGGCAAGCAGCGTCGTCGGCGCGATCACCGCCACCTGCACGCCCGAGGCGGCGGCGATGAAGGCCGCGCGCATCGCCACCTCGGTCTTGCCGAAGCCCACATCGCCGACCACCAGCCGGTCCATCGGCCGGCCGGATTTCAGGTCCTCGACCACGTCGTCGATGGCGTTCAGCTGGTCCTCGGTCTCGCTGTAGGGGAAGCGCGCGGCGAAGGCCTCCCATTCGTGATGCGGCGCCTCGAGGATCGGCGCGTGGCGCAGCATCCGCTCCGCCGCGATCCGCATCAGCCGGTCGGCGATCTGCCGGATGCGTTCCTTCAGCCGGGCCTTCTTCGCCTGCCAGGCGCCGCCGCCGAGCTTGTCGAGAAGCCCGTCCTCGTGGCCATAGCGGCTGAGCAGCTCGATGTTGGTGACGGGCACGTAAAGCCGGTCGCCGCCCGCATATTCCAAAAGCACGCAGTCGAGCGGCGCGCCGAGCGCGGTGACGGTCTCGAGCCCCTTGTAGCGGCCGACGCCGTGATCGACATGCACGACCAGATCGCCCGGTGTCAGGCTTTGCGCCTCGGTCAGGAAATTCTCGGCCTTGCGCCGCTTCTTCGGCCGGCTGACGAGCCGGTCGCCGAGCACGTCCTGCTCGGAGATCACGGTCAGCCCCTCGGCCTCGAAGCCCGCGTCGAGCGTCCAGACCGCAAGGCCGAGGCCCGAGATCTCGCGCCCGTCGCGGATGAGCGTCGCGCCGCCGAGCCCCTCGTCCTCGAGAAGCCCCTTCAGACGCTCGCGCGCGCCCTCGGACCAGCTCGCCAGAACCACCGGCCCCTGTTGCAGCCGGTTTTCGATATGCCCTTTCAAGGCACCGAACAGGCTGACGTTCTCAAGCTGGCGCTCGGGCGAGAAATTGCGCCCGATGCGGGCGCCGGCGTTCAGGATGCCGGGTCCGGGCGGCGCCGGCAGCACCTGCAGCTGCAGCACCCGGTGCGCTGCCAGAACCGCCTTCCAGGCGGGTTCGTCGAGGTAAAGAAGCCCGGGCGGCGCCGGCTTGTAGACGGTGTCGACCCGGTCGCGCCGGGTCATCGCCTCGCGCCGCGTGTCGTATTGATCGGCGATCCCTTCCCAGCGTGAGATCCGGGCGGGCTCGACCTGGTCGTCGAGCATCACGCTTGCCTCGGGCAGATAGTCGAAGAGGGTCTCGAGCCGGTCGTGGAAGAAGCCGAGCCAATGCTCCATGCCGGCGTGCTTGCGCCCGGCCGAGACCGCTTCGTAAAGCGGATCGTCCGCGCCGCCCGCGCCGAACTCGACGCGGTAGTTCTGCCGGAAACGGGTGATCGAGGCCTCGTCGAGGATCACCTCGCTCACCGGGGCAAGCTCGACCGCCTTCAGCTTTTCGGTGGTGCGCTGGCTGACCGGATCGAAGCGGCGCGCGCCGTCGAGCACGTCGCCGAAGAGGTCGAGCCGCACCGGCCCCGCCTCGCCCGGCGGGTAGATGTCGATGATGCCGCCGCGCACCGCATAATCGCCGGGCTCCGACACGGTGGAAACCGGCGAAAAGCCCATCCGCACGAGGAAGGAACGCAGCTTTTCCTCGCGCACCGGGCCGCCGACGCGGGCGGTGAAGCTCGAGGCGGCGACAAGCGCGCGGGCGGGGATGCGCTGCATCGCGGCGTTGAGCGTGGTGAGCAGCACGAAGGGCCCGGGAACACCGGCGGCGAGTGCCGCAAGCGTTGCCATCCGCGCGGCCGAGATTTCGGGATTGGGCGAGACCCGGTCATAGGGCAGACAATCCCAGGCCGGGAAGGACAGCACCACCGCCTCGGGCGCGAAGAAGGCGAGCGCGGCACGCATCGCCTCGAGCCGGCGATCGTCGCGGGCGACATGGATCACCGGACGGCCGCGGGACAGCTCCTTCGCGACCAGCTTCGCATCATAGCCCTCGGGGGCACCGGACAGCAGAAAATGTTCCATGCTTCCGGAGGTATCCGCCCCGTCCGCGGTGTCAAGAGCCCGGCCGGGCTCAGCCCACGTAATAGTGGCTGAGGTTCTGGAACATACCCCACAGCGCGGTGACCGAGATCGCCATCAGCCCGACGAGCTGCACGCGGAAACGGTGCCGGGTCAGCGCCTGCGCCACCGCCTCGGCATCGAGCCCGCCGGGCTGCAGCCCGGGCTCGAGCCGCTCCGCTGCGCGCAGGCTGAGCAGCCCGACGAGCGAGAGCGGCACCAGGATCAGCGCCGCCGCCTGGGCGAATTCGAAATGATAGACGAAGCCCAGCACGACCAGCAGGCTGAGCAGGCAGGAGGCGACGAGGGTCAGCGCCAGCCCCGCCTCGCGCCCGATCAGCAGCAGCCGGGCGACGTTGATGCGGGTGAGCGTGACAAGCTCGTCGGCCCCGGGGCCCGCGTGCCGGCGGGCGCGGCTGACCATGTCGAAGGGCACGCCCAGCACCCAGTGCGAGGTGGTCGACCAGGTGACGGCAAGCGCGATCCAGTACCACAGGCTGGAAAAAGACCGCATGTCGATCAGCTGGAAGATGTTCTGCAGCACCGCGTCGCCCTTTCTCCCGGCGGGCCCGTCCGCCCCCGCCAGTGGCACAGTAGACGATGTTTTCGCTGGGGAAAACCTCTGGCAACGGGGCTTTCGCGGACACGGCCGCGTGAGCAGGGTTGTGGCCCGGGCCGATCCGTGGCACCGAAAGGACGACACAGGAGGCTTCTCATGCACCCGATCATTCCGCCCTTCCCCGTGACCCGCCTGCGCCGCATGCGCAGCACGCCCGCGCTGCGCGACCTCGCGCAGGAAAACCGGCTGTCGGTCAAGGATCTGATCTGGCCGATCTTCGTCACCGACGTGCCCGGCGCAGATGTCGAGGTCAGCTCGATGCCCGGCGTGTTCCGGCGCACGGTCGACGGCGCGGTGCAGGCCGCGGAAGAGGCGGCAAGCCTCGGCATCCCGGCGATCTGCCTCTTTCCCTACACCGACCCCTCGTGCCGGACCGAAGGCTGCGAGGAGGCCTGGGACCCGGAGAACATCACCAACCGCGCGATCCGCGCGATGAAGGCGGCGGTGCCCGAGGTCGCGATCATGACCGACATTGCGCTCGACCCGTTCAATGCGAACGGCCATGACGGGCTGGTGCGCGACGGCGTGATCGTGAACGACGAGACCGTCGAGTGCCTGGTGAAGATGGGCCGCGCCCAGGCCGAGGCCGGCGCCGACATCCTCGGCCCCTCGGACATGATGGACGGCCGCATCGGCGCGCTGCGCACCATGCTCGAGGCCGACGGGCACCAGAACGTCACGATCATGAGCTATTCGGCCAAATACGCCTCGGCCTTCTATGGCCCGTTCCGCGACGCGGTCGGGGCGACGGGGGCGCTGAAGGGCGACAAGAAGACCTATCAGATGAACCCGGCCAACAGCGACGAGGCGCTGCGGCTGGTCGCGCGCGATCTCGCGGAGGGCGCCGACATGGTGATGGTCAAGCCCGGCATGCCCTATCTCGATGTCTGCCGGCGGGTGAAGGACGCCTTCGGCGTGCCGACCTATGCCTATCAGGTGTCGGGCGAATACGCGATGGCGATGGCGGCGGTGCGAAACGGCTGGCTCGATCACGACAAGGTCATGCTCGAAAGCCTGATGGCCTTCCGGCGGGCGGGCTGCGACGGGGTGCTGACCTATTTCGCCCCGGCGGCGGCGCGGCTGATCGGCGCCTGATTGCCGAAAGCCCCGGCGCGCCGGCACCCCGGCCCAACCGGCGGTTGCAGGACGGCGTTTCTGCCCTATACTTTGTGGCCAGCGGGCAGCCACAATGCCCGGGACCATGAGCGGAGCGAGCGGATGACACAGTTTACCAGACGAACCCTTCTGGCGATCGGCGGTGCCGGACTCGGGCTCGCGGCCTGCGGCAACGGCATCGGGTCGGACGGGGCGGCGAAGATTGATGCGCGCGTCGATGCGACGCGCGACTACCTTTTGCAGAAATACCCCGGCACGCAGGAGCTGATGGGCAAGGCGCGCGGCGTGCTCTACATGCCGCTGATGACCGAGGCGGGCTTTGGCATCGGCGGCTCCTATGGCCGCGGCGCGCTGCGGATCAATAATGTGACGGTCGATTACTACTCGGCCGCCTCGGCCTCGATCGGCTTCCAGATCGGCGCCCAGCAATTCGCCCATGCGCTGTTCTTCATGACCGAGGATTCGCTCGCCAACTTCCGCCGCAACGACGGCTGGGAAGTGGGCGCGGATGCGCGCTACGCCCTGCCCGACCGTGGCGGCGCGATCGGCACCGACACCACCACCTCGCTCGCGCCGGTGATTGCGCTGGTCTTCGGCCAGGCCGGGCTGATCGCCGGTGCCTCGCTCGCCGGCACCAAGTACACCCGCATCATCCCCTGATCCGGGACAGCGGTGCGAAAGCAAAAGGCGCGCCGGAAGGCGCGCCTTTTTCATCGGGATGTCGCGGGTCGGTGTCGCGGGATCTGCGGGCCGCCTCAGCCGCCGTAGATGACCCGGACGTAATTCACCGTCTCGGCATAGGGCGGCACGCCGCCGTGCTTGTCCACCGCCTCGGGGCCCGCGTTATAGGCCGCGAGCGCCAGCCGCCAGTTGCCGAAACGCTCGTACATCATCCGCAGATAGCGCGCGCCGCCCTCGAGGTTCTCGTGCGGATCCGTCGCATCGACGCCAAGCCGCGCCGCCGTGCCCGGCATCAGCTGCGCAAGCCCGGTCGCGCCCTTCGGCGAGACGGCGGTGGCATTCCAGCCGCTTTCCTGCTGCACGAGACGCAGGAACAGGTCCTCGGGCACACCGTGATGCGCCGCGGCGGTCTTCGCCGCCTGCAGATACTGGCCGCGGTAGCGCCCGGAATAGCGCGGCATCGCGGCCAGATCGCCGATCATCGCGTCGTCACCGCTCGGCCGCAGCCGGGAGGAATTGCCATATTGCCCGGCCAGCCGGGTGTCGAGCAGGCGCGTCTGGTTGCGAAACAGCAGCGCGCGCGATTTCGTCGAGGCCCCGGAAAGCTGCAGCCCCTCGGCGCGGGCCTGCGTTCCGTCAAGAGGAGCCAGCGCTACGGCCAGCCCGAGGGTCACCACCCCGGCAATCTTCCGCATCCGTCCCTACCAAAAATTGTTTTTCGGTCGCGATTATACGCAAAGCGCGGCAAAGGAAAAGCGCCGCGCGTGCCCTGCCCCGGGCGCCATCGGCAAAGCCTTGCCGATGCTCAGCCCGCGACCGCCCCGCCCTCGATCGGACCGGCGAGCAGGTCCTCGATGAACAGCGAGACGAGCTGGCCGCGGCCGCTGACCGCAGCCTTGCGATAGACCGCATTCAGATGGGTCTTCACCGTCGCCTCGGAGGAGCCGCGCAGCGCCGCGACCTCGGCGATCGTGCAGCCCTTGATGGTGAAGCCCGCGACATCGGCCTCGGAAGGGGTCAGCCCCCAGGCCTCGAAGCGCTGCTGCATCAGCGTGGAGAGCGCGCCGCGTGCCACCGACAGCGCCTGTGCCGAGCGCGCCTCGCGCGCCAGCATGGCGCGCAGCACCAGCCCCTCGACCACGATGCCCGCGATCAGGCCGAGGTTCGCCAGCATCTCGAGATCGAGATGCGCCGAGATGCTGCCCGCTTCCATCGTGTCGCTGATGACATCGGCAACAAAGAAGGCGGAGCAGAGAATCTGCACCGCCATCAGCGCGATCAGCGCGGCCTCGCGCCGACGGCGCGGCTTGGGGGAAGCCCCCCGCTCGGTGGTCATCTGCCGTTATCCGTGTCGTTCACTGGCAGCGACTTGTAGCCGGTAATCATCCCGCGCGGAAGGTTGATCCGCAGCCGCAGGCTTTCGAGGAAGACCGCGGCGACATGGGCAAGCACCGAGACCTCGGCCCAGGTGACGGCGGCCTTGTGCAGATCCTCCGGCCACTGCACGCCCCAATAGGTGTCGGTGGTCATCAGCCAGCCGGAAAAGCCGATCACCAGCAGCGTCGCGATGAGGTTGTAGATCATCAGCGCACCCAGCGGCGAATGGCCGGCATGAACATGGCGGCGGCCGCGGATGATCTCGGAAAGCTGCTCGATCGCGCCCGAGACCGAGGGCGGAAAATCGGAAAACCGCGCGTGACGGGTGCCGATCAGCCCCCACAGGATGCGCGCCAGCACCAGCCCGACGACGGTGAAGCCGATGTAATGGTGCAGGCTGTGCTCGGGGTTGGTGACGAGTGCGTTCGCGGCAAAGCAGCCGACGAGCGTCCAGTGGAACAGCCGCACGAAAGGGTCCCAGATCCGCGTGTCGCGGCGGGGCTCGGCGGGGGTGGAAAGGGGCGTGGCGGTCATCTTGTCCTCCTGCGGGCGGGCCGGAGGCAGACACCCCCGGCCCCGGCCCGGCTCAGTTCTCCGACGCGCCGTTCTTCACCTGCTCGAGCTTGTCGTTGAAGTAGAGCTCGAACTTCTTGCCGTCCTTCAGCGCGTAAACCTCGATCAGGCCATCCTCGGTGCCGATCTTGCGCACTTCATAGCCTTCCTGGGTCAGCTTGCTGCGCAGCTGTTCCTGCGTCGCGGCATCGACACCGGCGGCAGCGGCCGGCAGCGCGGCGCCCGCAACGAGCGAAGCCAGAACGGCGGCGGCGGTGAACTTGCGGAAATGGGTCATCACGATCTCCCTAAGGCCGGGGCGACATGCCCGGGCTCGGTGCCGCCGCTCTCGCCGATGCCGCGGTGCAGCACCATCGGCACGCGGATGGAGGGCGCGGCTTTTTGCCTGCCTCCACCCCGGGTTCGGCCTCTCCACCCCGGGTTTGAGGCCGGTTTCCCGCCCCCGGCCCCTAGGCGGGGCGGAAGCGCTGTTCTATACCCGGTCGGACAAATCGGAATCGCCGCGCGGCAGCTCGCGCGCGGCCACAGCGGAGGAACTGCATGGCCGGCTCTGTGAACAAGGTCATCCTGGTGGGCAACCTGGGGCGTGACCCCGAGGTGCGCACCTTCTCGAACGGCGGCAAGGTGTGCAACCTGCGCATCGCCACCTCGGAGACCTGGCGCGACAAGGCGACGGGCGAGCGCAAGGAGCGCACCGAGTGGCACTCGGTCGCGATCCTGAACGAGAATCTCGCGAAGATCGCCGAACAGTATCTGCGCAAGGGCTCGAAGGTCTATGTCGAGGGCCAGCTCGAGACCCGCAAGTGGCAGGACCAGTCGGGTCAGGACCGCTACTCGACCGAGGTCGTGCTGCGCCCGTTCCGCGGCGAGCTGACGCTGCTCGACGGTCGTGACGGTGGCGGCCAGGGCGGCGGTGGCGGCGGCTACCGCGGCGGCGCGCAGGGCGGCGGCTACGACGAAGGCCCGTCCTACGGCGGTGGCGCCGGCGCCGGCGGCGCAGCCCCCGCAGGCGGCGGCCGCGCGGATTTCGACGACGAGATCCCGTTCTGAGGCGCCCGAGCGCGTGAAACGACACGGGGTGGCCCATCGGCCACCCCGTTTTCCTGGCGAGCGCGGAATTGCGCGCGGGTCACGGCCACGTCGCCGGCCCCGATTGCCGCCCGGGAAGATTGCGAGACTCCCGGCATCTGGTCCGGCGCCATCGTCCTCAGTGCTCCGGGACCGGTGCAGGCAGCCCTAGAGCGACGACGATCCGCCGTCGAGCAGGGCAATCATCGCCGGGTCCAGCCGCGGGTCGTCTCGGTAGAACACCCCGCAGGCCTCGATATCCGCCTTCTTCGGCTTCTTTCCGGCAAGGCGCTTGAACACGATCGGCGACGAATAGATCGGCCGCGTGCGCGCGTTGTTCGTCGTCATCAGCAGGCCGGTGAGGAAGGGCATCGAGGGCAGAGCGGGCGGATAGAGCGCAATCGACTGCAGCCGCGCATTGGGCTGGCCGACGTTTTGCGTATCGGTGATATAGATGCGCTCCCCCAGCCACTGCGCGATGCCGTCGATCTTGATTGGCTGCCGGCTTCCCGGAAGCTCCCCCCGCGACGTCGCGAACATGATCGTCTTCACCAGGGTGAGATCGCCTTCCTGAGAAATCACGGTGTAGGCGCGCCCGATCCTGTCGGGATTGGTGCGCAGCGGAATGCAGACGTGATAGCAGCCACAGAACCGCGAAAGGGTGCTGCGGGTCTGCGCCATGTTTTCCAGCAGCGCCGCAACCGCCTGCCGCATCCGGGGCGGAAGCCCCTCGATCCGCATCGGTGGCCGCCAGCGCGCCGCAAAACGGTCGGCCGGCAACAGCAGGTCGTCTGGCTCCAGATCAAAATGTGCGGCGATGTTTCGCAACGTCGCCAGCGACGGCATGCTGAGTCCGCTCAGATATTTGTTCAGTTGCTGGCGATTGATGCCGAGCGCCTCGGCGGCGCGGGAAGTGCTCGGATAATGGTGAACGAGCCTACGCAGATTGGCGGGAAATCCTTTGTGCATCTGATCTTCAACCTACCCTGCGAGGTGCACGGCCGGGGTGCCGTCGGCACGGCACAGACGCTGGCGCACCTCAACCGAAAGCGCCGGATCGTTCAGTGCGACGAGGCCGCTCGCGAGCAGGTCATCGCGCAGGCTCGCCCCGGCCGGACGCCGCTCCATGACGACGTTGGAGGTGAAGATCGGGCGCGCCCCGAAGCTGAAACTGCTCAGCATGACGCCGCTCAGATGCCGCACCCCGGAGGTATAGACCGGATAGAACAGGGAAAAACCGGGGGTCACCTCCCCCTCCGACGTCCCGTAATCGACGAACTGGATCCTGTCCTGAACGTAGCACACCTGATGCAGCGTTCTGCGGACTCCGTCGCTGCTCCAGGGGCTGCCGGCGGGGGCAAACCGTTCCAGAACCCGCGCATAGGTCATGCCGTCGCGCTGAAAGATGATCGCGCAGGTCCGCAGCGCAAATGTCGGCATCTCGGGGACGCAGTTGTAGCGGAAATACCGCCCGCAATAGGGCGCAAGCACCTTGGCGGATTTTTCGCACTCAGCCGCGGCGTTGCGGATCAGCGCGACTTCCCGGCTCATCGGTGCGGGAACCAGGTCAGGTCCTGCACCGGCGCCACGCGTCAGCCGCTGCCGGAGCTCCTGCGACGGCAGCATCAGCGCCTCGGTCGGAAGCTCGAAAACCGTGGCCATCTTGCGCATGGTCCGCAGTGACGGCGCACTGCTGCCATTCAGGTATTTGTTCAATTGCTGGCGGTTTATGCCCATCCGTTTCGAAGCCACGGCAATGGACGGGAGCAGAGAAACCAGATAGCGGATATTCTCTGTCAGAGCATCTGGAGTCGGCATGTCATGGCCCCCTGAGGTCGTCCACGACGGCAATGGTGTCGGCATCATCATCCCTCGCTGCCCAACCCATTTGGGTGGGTTTAACTCTCCCTACGACGCTGCGATTTCCGGTTAACCCTGCACAAGTTCGCCACCCAGCTTCACCCGGCGATGCCGGGTGGGCTGTCTTGGCCATTTTTACACACTCGTCAGCAACACACCTGACGCCAAGGCGGCAGCTGCGCAGCGAAAGACGCAAACAAAACGGAAAGATGAGGAAAAGCGCGTCACTTGATACAGGACGAAACTCTTCTGCCACCCCTGATGTGGCAGGGCCGAGTTCCGCTATGCGACCAAATTACACTATAAGTATTTAGGTATACAACCAAAAGTTTGTAACGTTCGCGGCGCAGATGGCCCCGATATTCTTCACAGCATGAGGCTCTGCGTCACCGAGAGCCGCCTGATCGCCATCGCCAGAACACCCAGAAGGCAGATCCCGATTCCCATGCTTCCCATGACCACCGGTCCGTGCGCCATGCCCAGAACGGCAATCGCGGGCAAGGCCACAAGGCTCACCACCGCCATCAGCGGATAGGCAAGCGACCCATCCCGCAAAGTCGATGTGCGCCCGTCCGGATCCGCGGCCCGCAGCAACAAAAGCCCGGTCAGGTAGACCCCCGTCGCCGTCCCGTAGATCAGCATGGCCCGTTCGAACCGCGCATTGCTGAACGCCAGAGCCGAGAACGCGGCCACCACGATCGCCGTGGCCACGAGCCCGACACAGGAGATCACGGCCACCGGCAGGGCATAGGCGCCGATCATCTCGACGGGCAGGCTGAGCAGCGCCGCCACCACCGCCAGATCGCTGAAATAGCCCGCGATCCGGTCCCGGCTCGCGACATCGACCTGTCGCCCGGCAGGGCTGTTGCGCAGCGCAATCCACACCAGCCGCGCCAGCAGCAGGCCCAGAACCCAGACCGGGACGTTCTCGATCATCGGGACGCCGGCCCACCTGGCCAGCCGGTGCATCCCGAGCGTCAACGCCACCCCCGCCAGAACGACGAGCAGCGTCACGCCGAACCGCTGCCGGCGGCGGGCGGCGGGCTCGGCAGGGGATACCTCAGCAGTGGTGCCGGCGGCGCGCCTGACCTCTGCGCCCCCGCTGCGCCGCCGGCGCAGCTCCACCGCAGCAAGTCCCGTCGCCACACCAAGAACCAGCCCGATCGAGGCATAAGTCACGGCCAGAGCCTGTGCCAGCGCCCAGTCCGGGTTGCCCAGCTTGTGCAGGATGCTGCCGATCACCCCCGCAGTCGCGTGCCCGCCGACGAATCCTGCAACGAGTTCCAGCCCGAAAGTGTTGTAGACTTCCAGATCCGGCAGCGCGCGGGCGATCGCGGCCCCAAGAAATCCGCCGAGCGCAACCTGCAGGCCGAACAACACGATACCGGCTGCCGCCATCGCCCCGATATTGGACGAACGTTGCGTGGCTCCCCCTGCGCGCTCGCCGACGGAGGAGGCGACCATCACCGGCAGCAAGAGCATCCCCGGCAGCAGCAGGCCGAACTCCAGAAGCGGCGCCAGCATTGCCTTGACCGGAGCGTGCCTCTCGAGCACAAGCCGCCCCCCCAGCCCGGCAAGCCCCGCCAGAACCGCGGCGGGCAGGGCCATCCGCAGTGCCACCGGAAGCCGGGCCGACAGCGCATATCCGAGATGCAGCAACGCCACGACCCCCAACACAAGACCGGCGATTCCGAGCATCATGTCCCCTTTGGGTTCCCTGCCCCCATCCTTGTATCCCTGACGTTAGGGAATCCAGACTTCTTTCTGATTTCTGCAATTTTATTAATTCTACAATTATGAGCCCGCCGCGCCCGCTGCAGGCAGAGATCGGGAAAGACGCTGCAGTCAACGCCTGCCCCTTCGCGAAGCAGCGCCGGCATTGCGTCGACAGAGCGAAATATGCCGGCGTGCCGGAATTTGTCATCCTCCCGCAGGCGCAGCAGATGCCCGGCCGGGAAGGCACCGGATTCCGATCCATCGGTGGTGCCCGCGCAGGTGCATTGCGAAAGCCCCCTCTTGCCGGCCCGAGCCCCGCCCCTTTGGTGCGGTGATGCGCCCGCCGGCAGGCCAACCTGTCGGATCGAAACGGTGACGGAGCAGAACCGATGCCTGACCCTGTCGAATTTCCCCTCGGGATCTCCGCCTATCTGGCGGGGAATACGCCGGTACAGACGGAAACCGGCCCTTGTCCGCTGGACCGGCTCGAGCCGGGGCAGCGCGTGGTCACCTATTGCCGCGGGGTGCAGGCCATCCGTGCGATATCGGTGCTGCCCGCCTCGCGGGTGCAGGCCCTGCGGCCGCTGGCGCTGGTTTTCCCCGGTCAGGAGGAATTGCGCCTGACGGCAGGCTCGCGGCTGCTGACCGCGACCCCCTGGAGCGAGCTGCTGTACGGCATGACCGAAGCGATGGTGCCCGCCGGCAGCCTTCTGTCCGATCCTGCAGTGACCGCTGTTGCCGCCGAGGACAGGCCCTATTATGCGCTGCATCTCGACCGGCCGGATTTCATCTATGCCGGTGTCGCGCTTTGGCTGGCCTCGCCCGCGCCGGTCGTCGGCGATCGGGTGGTGCCGTTTCCGCACCGCCTGCCCCGGCCCGAGCTCGATCACGTGGAGACCCGACTCGCGCATCATTATGCGGGATCGGTGGAACACCTGCTGAAAACCACGCTCCCGCGGCCTCCGCGCCGCCCCGGCAACACGCACGCCACCGGGGCGCAGGCCAGCTGCGCGCTGCGACGCTCCGGTGCGACAGCGGCGACGCCGATTAGCGAAGTTCCGCGCCCTTCCAACGACACCTAGGCTCTACAGGTATCGTCTGCCTCGGCAGGCGGTCGCCGCCCTGTCGGACCCGGAGCTGCCCCGCATGTTGTCGGGCAGGCAGCGCCCGGAGCCCCAAAGAATGCTTGTTGCCGCGCCCTGGGGGATGGCCGGTAGCGAGGATCTCTCCGGCACGGCGGTGCGGTTCGTAAGTGGTGTCATGGTTCGATTGCCTCCCTCCACAAAGCCCCCCGGAGGGAGCACCAGGTCGGGGGACGAGGGCACGTATCCCAGTACGCGGCGGCAACAGCAGCACAGCCAGCCCTCGCCTCCGACCTGCGTTTTCCTGTCCCCGAGGCGCCAGACAGCGCCTTCGGCCGGACCCAGATTCCCTGCCGCCGTCCGCCCGAGACCGGCAGATCAACCCTCTGAATTTGCATGAGCTTTAACAGACGAAGGAGTATCACAGATGAACAAGCAGATGATCCGGGGCGGCCTTGCACTCCTGGCGGTTGCGGGGGCGCTTGCGGCCTGCTCGCCGCAGGAGATGGAGACCCCGCCGGTGACGGTGAAAACCTCGCAGGGGCCCGTGACCTGCCAGCTCTACACCCACAGCCAGGTCTACTGGGACCGCTCGACCGATCGCCCCGCCACGATGTCGGTGAAGGATGCCGACAACATCTGCCGCCAGGAAGGCTATCGCGTTCAGCGTCTCGGGCTGTGATCGGCCCGCTCCGGCGCCTTCCGGCGCCGGAGGCGCCACTCCCGCGCCGGCAGGTGCGATCAAGGAAGGAAGTGCGGAATGGAATTGCGTTTCTGGCAACCCCTCAAACGTCCTGCACAGGATGCCGTTCCGGCGCATGTGCGCAAGATCTGGCTCGCCCGCGACTGTTTTGCCGGGCAGGCGGCGGCCCAGCAGTCGGTCGCCGCGCAGGAGGTTCTTCACGCCGGCCCCGAGGCCCTCGTGCTGCGCGGTCACGACACGTTGCGAACGCAGCCGCATTCGGCCTTCTCCGAGCGCGGTGTCGGGCGCACGCAGGTGCAGCTCCTGCTCTGGGTGCCGTTTCGCCTGCCGTTCTGCGAGCCGCCGGCGGTGAGCCTGCATCTGGTGCAGCCCCTGCCCTGCGACGTGCGGGCGACGCAGGTGGCACCGGACGGTTTCCAGATCCGCGTGCAATCCTGGGGCGAGATCGCCGAGCCCGAGCTCGAGGTGCTCTGGAAGGCTGCCGGTTTCCCCGAATCCGCCGCGTCGACGGGTGCCGCAAACTGATGCACAACGAACGAAGGAAGGGCCCGGGGCTCGGGGCGGTCGCCCTGACGATTTTTATTGCCGGCTGCAGCCTGCCCGCGGCGACGCCGATGCGCGGTGCCGTCGAACGGAGCACGGAATACCCGGTGGTTGCGGTGGACCGCGCCCTGGCAAAGCGGCTGTCACAGCGCACGCCCGCACGCTTCGGTGCCGAGTTCACCCGCGCCGGCATCGTCGATGCCGACCGCATCCATCCCGGCGATCAGCTCAAATTCCAGATCTTCGAGACCGTCGATGCCGGCCTGCTGGGCTCGACCGGGCGCGCGCCGACGCTGATCGGCCCGATCGAGGTCGGCGGCGATGGCGCGGTCAGCCTGCCCTATGCCGGACGCATCCAGGCGAACGGGCGCCGGCTCGAGGACCTGCGCGGCGATCTCGAGACGCGTCTCGCGGAGCAGACCCCGAACCCGCAGGTGATCGTGACCCGCGAATCCGGCAGCGGCTTTTCGGTGACGGTTTCCGGCAATGCCTCGGGGGGCGGTGTGGTGCCGCTGAACTACGGCCAGCGCAGCCTGCGCGCGGCGCTGGCGATGGTCGGCGGGGCGCAAGGCGACCCGGCTCTCGTCACCGTCGAGGTGATGCGCGCCGGCAAGCGCGGGCGGGCCCGGCTCGATCAGATCCAGACCGTGCCGGGGCAGGACATCGCCCTGCGCCCGGGCGACGCGATCACCGTGACGACCGAGAAACCCCGCGTCGCGATGCTCGGCGCCTCTTCATCTCAGGGCGCGGTGCCGCTTGAGCACGCCGGCGAGACGCTGGCTGCGGCGCTGGCCCGGGCGGGCGGATTGAGTGCGAATTCGGGCGATGCCAAAGGGCTTTTCGTGCTGCGCAGCACCAATGCCGCGACCGGCTCTGAGAAACCCGAGATCTATGCGTTCGACATGACCCAGCCCGAAGGCATCTTCGCCGCCGACGCCTTCGCGCTCGAGGATGGCGACGTGGTCTATGTCAGCGAAGTCGCGGTCTCGCGTGCCGGTCGCGCGGTGCGCGCGTTGCTCGGCTTCACCCAGCCCGTCGATCAGATCACCAGTCTCGGAGGATGAAATATGCAATCAGGATCACCGCAGGCCGTCCTGTCGGCGCAGCCGGGAGCGGCGAGCGCAGCACCGCCTCTGTGCCACTGGCAGCCCGCACAGGCACCGGCATGACCGGCCCCATCCAGCTTTCCGACGCGGTGCTGTTCCTGTCCCCCGCCCGGCAAGCCTCCGGGCTGCCCGCCGAGATCGAGGGGGCCGCGGGCGCCTCGCCGCTTGAACGCCTGGCCGGACGCCTGCGGCACGAAGGCTTCGTGCGGCTGCGCGTGATCTTGCTGAACGACGAGCAGGGGCCGCAATTCCGCCACCGGCTGGCACGCGGCCTGCTCGACCGGATCAGCCGGCGCGCCGCCGCGGAGGGGATCGCGCTCGTGCTCGAGAGCGCCGACTCGCTCGAGGCCTGGCTCGCGGCCGAGCCCGCCGAGACCGATTGGATCGTGCAGCGCCCCGCCGCCACCGAGAATATCCCCGCGCCACCCGGCCCGCCGCCGGTTGCGGAAACCGCCTGGTTCGAGCGCATGCAGCGCGACACCGGGCTTGGGAGCACGAGCGGCTGTGAGCCCGCTACGACCGGCCGGCGCGCCCTCGCCTGACCTCCCCCCGCCATGCCGACGCGGGCGGCGAGGCAGACCCGTCCGGCCACGGACCCCCGTTTTTGTTTCTGTCACCAGTGAAGAGCCCGTCATGTATCAAAGACTCCGTCTCGCCGGCGCCGCGTTCTGCGCCCTCCTTCCCGCCGCCCAGACCCTCGCCGGAGGCTTCACGGCGCCGGTGACCGAGGCCCCGGTTCCCGCCCCCGCCGCGGCCCCGGCAGCGACCGACTGGACCGGCCCTTACCTCGGCCTGTCGCTCGTCAATGTCTTCGGTGCCGATGACCGGCTGGGCATCGCCAACCCGGCCGGCCGCCAGATCGCGGCCCCGGGCCAGCTCGACATCGCCGGCCCCGGCGGCGCGGTGCAGCTCGGCTATCGCTGGCAAAGCCGCCTGCTTGGCCGCGAGGTGGTGATCGGGCCGGAGATTTCCTACGAGGACAGCTCGGCCGATGCCGACCTGTCCTGGGCCGGCGGCCGCGGTGCGAGCAATCTCGATCAGCTCTGGTCGCTGCGCGTCAAGGCCGGCGTGCTGAATGCGAGCCGCAACACCCTTGTCTATGGCACGCTCGGCGCGGCACGCGGCAAGTTCGGCTATACCGTCCAGGGCGACGGCATGGCCTTCGACGGCAGCTTCCGCAACACCGCCTGGACCGCGGGCCTCGGCGTCGAGCACAAGCTCAGCCAGCGCGTGTCGGTCTTCGGCGAATGGGAATTCCGTCAGTTCGGCAAGGCGGTGCTGCGCGATGACGCGGGTATGGCCACCAAGGCAACCCCCGAGCATCACGCCCTGAAGCTCGGCGTCAACATGTCCTTCTGAGACTGCCTCGGGCCGGCCCGCGGAAGCGGCCCGGCCCGTCTGCCCCCCCGGCAGACCACGACGCGCGGCGCCGCCCGCGATGAAATTTCACAAGACCGGTTGCCGAACGGCCCTTTGCCCAATACAACAGCTGCACTTACTCGTTGGGGTGCGCCGGGCAACCGGGGCTGAGAGGCGAAAGCTAACCCATCGAACCTGATCCGGTTCATACCGGCGGAGGGAACGGGTAGCTGACAGCGTGACGGCCGGATCTGGCCGCACGCATGCCCCCCTTATCCGTCCGTCGGGCATCTTGGGGGGAGGCCATGACGGCTATCGCATTGACCATCGCAGGGTCCGACAGCGGCGGCGGCGCCGGGATCCAGGCCGATCTGAAGGCCTTTTCGGCGCTTGGCGTCTATGGCGCCAGCGTGCTGACCGCGATCACCGCGCAGAACACCCGCGCCGTCACCTTGGTCGAACCGCTCTCGCCCGAGATCGTGCGCGCGCAGATCGCCGCGGTCTTCGACGATCTCGAGGTGCGCGCGGTGAAGATCGGCATGCTCGGCGATCCGCAGCTGATCCGCACCGTCGCCGAGGGGCTGCGCGGGCGCGACCTTGCCGTGGTGGTCGACCCGGTGATGGTGGCGAAATCCGGGGACCGGCTGCTTGCGGCCGACGCGATCGCGGCGCTGCGGAGCGAGCTTCTGCCGCTTGCCACCGTGCTCACCCCGAACCTGCCCGAAGCGGCCGAGCTGCTGGGCACCGCCCCCGCCCCCGATCTCGAGACCCGCGAAGCGCAGGGCCGCGCCCTTGGCGCACTCGGGCCCGGCTGGGTGCTGATGAAGGGCGGCCATGCCGACGGCCCCACCTGTGCCGATCTGCTGCTCGGGCCGGAGCGCCACCTGTTGAGCGCGCCGCGCATCGCCACCCGCAACACCCATGGCACCGGCTGCTCGCTCTCGGCCGCGATCGCCGCGGGGATGGCACAGGGGCTGGCCGTGCCCGAGGCGGTCGCCCGCGCGCATCGCTGGCTGCACGGCGCCATCGCCGCCGCGGACCGGCTGCAGATCGGCTCCGGCCACGGCCCGGTGCATCACTTCCACGAATGGTGGCAGGCATGACGATCCGCATCCTTGGCGCCGGGGTCATGGGGCTCGCCATCGCGACCGAACTCAGCACCCGCGGACATGCGGTCGAACTGGTCGACCCGCAGCCCGCGCCCGGCCCGCATGCCTGTTCCTGGTGGGCGGGCGGCATGCTTGCCCCCTATTGCGAGCGGGAATCGGCCGAGGAGCCGGTGGAGCGCCATGGCCTCGCCGCGATCGACTGGTGGCACCGCCACACCGGCTGCGTCAGCCACACCGGCACGCTGGTGCTGACGTTGTCGCGCGACCGCGGCGAGCTGACCCGCTTCGCCCGCCGCTCGCGTGGGCATCAGGCGGTGGATGGCGCCGCGATCGCCGCCCTCGAGCCCGATCTTGGCGGTCGCTTCACCACCGGCCTCTTCTATCCCGACGAGGCCCATCTTTCGCCCCGCGCCGCGCTGAGCGAGCTGCGCCGCCGGCTTGTGGCGCGTGGCGTCGCCTTCCACCTCACGCCGCCCGCACCCACGCCGGAGCTGAGCATCGACGCCCGCGGCCTTGCGGCGCGCGACGCCCTGCCCGACCTGCGCGGCGTGCGCGGCGAGATGCTGGTGCTGCGCTGCCCCGAGGTGTCGCTCTCCCGCCCGGTGCGGCTGCTGCATCCGCGCATCCCGCTTTATGTCGTGCCGCGCGGCGACGGCATCTTCATGCTCGGCGCAACGATGATCGAGAGCGACCGGCGCGGCGTCGTCACCGCCCGCTCGCTGCTCGAGCTGCTGTCGGCCGCCTATGCGCTGCATCCGGCCTTCGGCGAGGCCGAGGTGCTGGAAACCGGCGCCGACGCCCGCCCGGCCTTCCCCGACAACCTGCCCAGATTGCGGCGCCGCGGCGCAACGCTGTTCGCCAACGGGCTTTATCGTCACGGTTTCCTGCTCTCGCCCGCGGTCGCCACGATGGCCGCCGATCATCTGGAAACCGGCATTCTTCCCGAGTTCATGGACGAGGTTTCGCAATGAACATCACGCTGAACGGCACGCCGCGGCAGACCCGCGCCGCCACGCTTGCAGCACTTCTCGACGAACAGGGCCTTGGCGGCAAGGTTGCCACCGCCCGCAACGGCGATTTCGTGCCCGCCGCGCGGCGCGCCACGACCACGCTGGCGGAGGGCGACCAGATCGAGGTCGTCGCGCCGATGCAGGGGGGCTGAGATGCCGGTCTTCTACGGAACCGAGGTCGAGAGCGCGCTGATGCTCGGCACCGCGCAATACCCCTCTCCCGCGATCCTCGCCGAGGCGTTCCGCGCCTCCCGGGCGGGGATCGCCACGGTGTCGCTGCGCCGCGAACAGGGCGGCGGGCAGGATTTCTGGGCGCTGGTCGCCGGGCTCGGCGCCCGCCTGCTGCCCAATACCGCCGGCTGCCACACGGTGAAGGAGTCGGTCACCACCGCCCATATGGCACGCGAGCTTTTCGACACGCGCTGGATCAAGCTCGAGGTCATCGGCCACACCGACACGCTGCAGCCCGATGTCTTCGCGCTGCTCGAGGCGGCGCGGATCCTGACCGACGAGGGCTTCGAGGTCTTCCCCTATTGCACCGAGGATCTGACCGTCTGCGGCCGGCTGCTCGATGCCGGCTGCGCGGTGCTGATGCCCTGGGGCGCGCCGATCGGCTCGGGGCGCGGGCTCAACAACCTCTGGGGGCTGCGGGCGCTGCGCGCGCATTTCCCCGAGGTGCCGCTCGTCGTCGATGCCGGGATCGGCCTGCCCTCCCATGCCGCGCAGGCGATGGAGCTCGGCTTTGATGCCGTGTTGCTGAACACCGCGGTGGCGAAGGCCGGCGATCCCGTGGCCATGGCGCGGGCGATGGCGCTGGCGGTCGAGGCCGGTCGCGCCGCCTGCCGCGCCGATCCGATGGAGCCGCGCGACATGGCCGCCCCCTCCACCCCCGTCATCGGAAAGGCCTTCCTCGCATGACCCGGACCGGAAAACTGCCGCGGTTCTATCCGATCTTCGAAAGCGCCGACTGGCTCGCCCGGATGCTGCCCTTGGGCGTGAAGCTGGTGCAGCTGCGCGTGAAGGACCGCAGCCCGGGCGAGACCCGCGCCGAGATCCGCCGCGCCCGCGACCTGTGCCGCGACGCCGGCGCGATCCTCGTCGTCAACGATCATTGGCAGATCGCGATCGAGGAGGGCTGCGACTGGCTCCACCTCGGCCAGGAGGATCTGGACAGCGCCGATCTCGCCGCGATCCGCGGCGCGGGGCTGAAGCTCGGCCTGTCGACCCATGACGAGGCCGAGCTCGCCCGCGCCCTGACCTTCGCCCCCGACTATGTCGCGCTCGGGCCGATCTGGCCGACGCGGCTGAAGCAGATGAAATGGCACCGTCAGGGTGTCGGGAAGCTGAGCGAGTGGAAGGCGCGGATCGGGGAAATCCCGCTTGTCGCGATCGGCGGGCTGAGCGTCGCGCGCGCGCCCGAAGCCTTTGCCGCCGGCGCCGATGTGGTCTCGGTGGTGACCGACATCACCCTCGACGCCGATCCCGAGGCGCGGCTGCGCGACTGGCTGCGGGGGACGGCATGAACCGCTACGCCCGGCAGATCCGGCTGCCCGAGGTCGGCATCGCTGGCCAGGCGCGGCTCGCCGCGGCGCAGGTGCTGGTGGTCGGTGCGGGCGGGCTCGGCGTGCCGGTGGTGCAATATCTCGTTGGCGCAGGCCTCGGCCGGATCACCCTGATCGACCCCGACCGGGTGGAGGAAACAAACCTCCACCGCCAGCCGATCTACGGCCCCTTCCTCGGCACCCCCAAGGCCGAGGCCGCCGCGGCCGTCGCGCGCGCGCTGAACCCTGCAACCGAGGTCGTGCCGCTGTGCGGCTGGCTCGATCCAGCAACCGCGCCCGGCCTGGTCGGCGCGGCGGATCTGGTGCTCGATTGCGCCGACAGTTTCGCCGCAAGCTATACCCTGTCGGATTGCTGCCTGGCTGCGGGCCGGCCGCTGATCTCGGCCTCCGCGCTCGGGCTTGCGGGCTATGTCGGCGGCTTTTGCGGCGGCGCGCCAAGCCTGCGGGCGCTGTTTCCCGACCTGCCCGAGACCCTTGCCACCTGCGCCAGCGCCGGAGTGCTCGGCCCGGTGGTGGGGATGCTCGGCGCGCTTCAGGCGCAGATGGCGCTCGCGGTGTTGCTGCGCCTCTCCCCCTCGCCGCTCGGGCTTTTCCTGCGCCACGATCTGCACCGCTTCCACAGCACCGCCTTCCGCTTCGACGCCGCCTCCGAGCCGGACAGCCCGCCGCACCGCTTCATCGCGCCGCAGCAGCTGCGCGAAAGCGATTTCCTGATCGAGCTGCGCGATCCCGACGAGGCCCCCCGCCCCGTCGCCGCCTTCGCCCGCCGCCGGCGGGTCGAGGATTTCGGCCCGGACGGCCCGCGCCCCGCGCCGGGCCAGCGCGCCGTCTTCGCCTGCCGCACCGGCCTGCGCGCCTGGCGCGCCGCCGACCGGCTCCGTCCGCATTGGCCGGGCGAGATCGCCCTGCTTGCCGATCCATCCCCCCAAGGAGACAGATGATGCCATCCTTCCGTTTCGCCGCCGCCCTGTCGCTCGGCCTGATCCTTGCCGCGCCCGCCTGCGCGCAGGACAAGATGACACTGATCCTCGACTGGTTCGTGAACCCCGACCATGCGCCGATCATCGTCGCCCAGCAGAAGGGCTTCTTCGCCGACGAGGGGCTCGAGGTCGAGATCGTCGCGCCGGCCGATCCGGCCGACCCGCCGAAGCTCGTTGCCGCCGGCAAGGCCGATCTGGCGATCAGCTATCAGCCGCAACTTCACCTTCAGGTGCACGCGGGGCTGCCGCTGCTGCGCGTCGGCACGCTGATTGCGACGCCGCTGAACTGCCTGATGGTCAAGGCCGACGGCCCGGTGCAGAGCCTCGCCGACCTGAAGGGCCGCAAGATCGGCTACTCGGTCTCCGGCGTCGAGGAGGCGACCGTCGCGATGATGCTGCACTCGGCCGGGCTGAACCTGACCGACGTCGAGATGGTGAATGTGAACTGGTCGCTCACCCCCGCCGTGCTGACCGGCCAGGTCGATGCGGTGATCGGGGCCTATCGCAATTTCGAGCTGACCCAGATGCGCCTTGCCGGCACCGAGGGGCGCTGCTTCTACCCCGAGGAGGCGGGCGTGCCGGGCTATGACGAGCTGATCTTCGTCGCCAATGCGAAGACGCTCGACCGCGACCGCATCCGCCGCTTCCTGGCGGCGGTGCAGCGCGGCACGGAATACATGCTGAACCATCCTGCCGAGGCCTTCGCCGCCTTCTCTGCCAGTGCCCCCGACCTTGCCGATGCGCTGAACACCCGGGCCTGGGCCGATACCCTGCCGCGCTTCTCGCACAGCCCGGCGGCGCTCGATTACGGCCGCTATGCCGGCTTCGAGATGTTCCTGAAGGACGCCGGGCTGATCGACAGCGTGCTGCCGGTGTCGCAGCTGGCGCTCGACCCGGGGGCGCCGCAATGACCCTGCCCGCAACCCACCCCGATTACGGCCGGTCCTTCGCGCTGTGGCGCGCCTCCTGCCCCGCCCCCTGGGCCGCCTATACCCGTCACTCCTTCGTCGAGGGGCTGGGAGACGGCACGCTGCCGCGCGCCGCCTTCCTGACCTATCTGCGGCAGGACTATCTCTATCTGATCCACTATGCCCGTGCCTGGTCGCTGGCCGTGGTCAAGGCAGAGAGCCTTGCCGAGATGCAGGCGATCAGCGCGACGGTGCATGCGCTGCTGCATTCCGAGATGGCGCTGCATGTCGGGATCTGCGCCGAGGCCGGCATTGACCGCGCCGCGATCGAGGCAACCGAGGAGGCGCCCGAGAACCTCGCCTATACCCGCTATGTGCTGGAAGCGGGCTATTCGGGCGATTTCCTCGACCTGCTGGCGGCGCTCGCGCCCTGCGTCTTCGGCTATGGCGAGATCGGCGCCCGGCTCCTCGCCGGGGCCGGTGACACACCCTATCGCGACTGGATCGAGGCCTATGGCGGGGCGGAGTATCAGCAGCTGTGCCGCGACACCGGCGCACTGATCGACCGCGCGCTGGCCGACCGCCTCGGCCCCGCCCCCGAGCGCGTGCCGCGCTGGCGGGGGCTGGCCGCCCGCTTCGGCACCGCAACCCGGCTCGAGGCGGCGTTCTGGGGCCTCGGACGGGCATGAGCGCCGCGCCGGTTCTCCTTTCGGGCACGGTGCGGATGGGCGCGCGCACGCTCTTCCCGCCGCTGCGGCTCGAGCTTGCGCCCGGGCGCTGGACGGCGCTGCTCGGCCCCTCGGGCGTCGGCAAATCGACGCTGCTGCGGCTGCTCGCCGGCCTGCCGATCGGCGGCACCTTCGAGGGACGGGTCGAGAACCGCCCCCCGGTCGCGCTGATGGCGCAGGACCCGGCGCTGCTGCCGTGGCTGACGGCGCGGCAGAATGCGGCGCTCGGGGCGCGGCTGCGCGGCGAGGCGGCGGACCGCGACCGGCTCGCCGCGGTCTTGCGCCGCACCGGCCTTGCCGATCACGGCGACAAACACCCGGCAGCGCTTTCGGGCGGGCAGCGGCAGCGCGTGGCGCTGGCCCGCACGCTGATGGAGGACCGCGCGCTCGTACTGCTCGACGAGCCGTTCTCGGCGCTCGATGCACGGATGCGGCTGGCGATGCAGGATCTTGCGGCCGAGCTGCTGCGCGGCCGGACGGTGCTGATCGTCACCCATGACCCGGCCGAGGCCGCACGGCTGGCCGATCGCATCTTCCTGATGACGGAAACCGGGCTGACAGAGGAGGCCGCCCCGGCATGCCCTGCCCCGCGCCCGCCCGCCGACCCGGCGGTGCTTGCCTGTCAGGGCGCGCTCCTGACCCGGCTGACGGAGGCCCCGGCATGCGCCTGACCCGGTTTCTCGCCCCGTCCGCAATCGCGGCGGGTTTCGTGCTGCTGTGGCAGGGGCTGATCCTTGCCACCGGCCTGCCGCCCTTCCTGCTGCCCGGGCCGGGCGCCGTCGCCGCAGCGCTGATCGCCCAGCGCGAGGTGCTGACCGGGGCCGCCCTGCGCACCCTAGCCGAGGTGCTGGCAGGCTTCGCGCTGGGGGCCGGCAGCGGCGCCATGCTCGCCGTCGCGATGGCGGCCTGGCCACGGCTTGCCGCCACGCTGCGACCGGCGCTGCTGATCTCGCAGGTGATCCCGACCTTCGCGCTGGCGCCGATCCTGACGCTCTGGCTCGGCTATGGCATGGCGCCGAAGATCGTGGTGACGGCGCTGATCTGCTTCTTCCCGGTAGCCTCGGCCTTCCTCGACGGGCTCGAACGCACCTCGCCGGCCTGCCGCGACCTCGCCCGCACGATGGGCGCGGGCCCAGCGCGCGAGATGTGGCACCTGCGCATCCCGATGGCGCTGCCGCTGCTCGGCAGCGGGCTGAAGCTCGCCGCGATCTATGCGCCGGTCGGCGCGGTGATCGGCGAATGGGTCGGCGGGTCGGAAGGGCTCGGGGCGGTGATGATCCATGCCAATGGCCGGATGCGGATCGACCTCAGCTTTGCCGCGCTCACGGTGGTGACGGCGCTCGCCCTCGCCTTCCATGCCGGCATCAGCCTGGCGGTGCGGCGCGGGCTTGCGCGCTTCGGCTGAGCGCACGCCCCTTTCCCCGGGGGCCGGGGCAAGGCCCGCACAGTGCGGGCCTTGCCGTCTGTCATCCGCGCCGGGGCTCAGGCGTTCCAGTCAGGCGCGACCGAGGCCGCGATGCTGCGGTCAAGCGCCTCGAAGGCATTGAGCCCGATGATGTCGTAAAGCTCGTGCCGGGTCTGCATCTCGGGGATCATCGCGGTGGTCGCGCCATCGCGGGCGATCGCCGCATAGAGCCGCTCCTGTGCCCTGTTCGCGACCCGCAGCGAGGACACCGGCCAGATCACCATGTCATAGCCGAGCGCCTCGAACTCGGCCGCGCTCAGCGCCGGCGTGCGGCCGAACTCGGTCATGTTAGCGAGCAGCTTCACCCCGGGCAGCGCGGCACGGACCTCGCGGAACATCTCGACCGAGGTCAGCGCCTCGGGGAAGATCGCGTCCGCCCCCGCCTCGACGTAAAGCTTCGCGCGCGCGATCGCCCCCTCGAGCCCCTCGGACGCCGCCGCATCGGTGCGCGCGATGATGACGAGATCGCGCGCCGCCCGCGCCGCCGCCGCCACCTTCGCCGCCATGTCGGCGGCGGCGGCCAGCTTCTTGTCGTTCAGATGGCCGCATTTCTTCGGCAAGAGCTGATCTTCCAGATGCACGGCACCGGCGCCGGCCTCCTCGAAGACGCGCACCATGTGCATGACGTTCAGCGCCTCGCCATAGCCGGTGTCGCCATCGACGAGAAGCGGCAGCCCCGAGGCCCGCGCGATCTGTCGGATGAAGAAGGCGACCTCGTCGACGGTGATGATGCCAAGGTCCGGCAGCCCCATCGAGGCGGTCATCGCCGCCCCCGAGAGATAGAGCGCGTCAAATCCCGCGGCCTTCGCCTGCAAGGCAGCCTGGCCGTTGTGCGCGCCGGGCAGGCGCAGGATGCCGGGCGCATCGAGCGCGCGGCGGAAGCGGCGCCCGGCGCTGTCGCCGGGCAGGTCATCTGCGATCAGATAGGGCATGGTCTCACTCCGGATAGGCGGTCAGCAGGCCGCCGCGCTGCGCGATCGGCAGGAACTTGCGGTCCTCGGGGCCGGTGTAGTTGGCCGAGGGGCGGATGATCTTGTTATCAAGCCGCTGCTCGACCACATGCGCGCCCCAGCCCGCGGTGCGGGCGATGACGAAGATCGGCGTGAACATCGCCGTCGGCACGCCCAGCAGGTGATAGGAGACGGCCGAATACCAGTCGAGGTTCGGGAACATCGCCTTCGCCTCCCACATCACCTGCTCGATCCGCTCCGCGACCGAGAACATCTTCATCGAGCCGGCTTCCTCGGCCAGGCTGCGCGCGACGCGCTTGATGACGACGTTGCGCGGGTCGGCCACGGTATAGACCGGGTGACCGAAGCCGATCACCACCTCCTTCGCCGCGACGCGGGCGCGGATGTCGGCCTCGGCCGCGTCGGGGCTCGGGTAGCGCTTCTGGATCTCGAAGGCGACCTCGTTCGCGCCGCCGTGCTTCGGCCCGCGCAGCGCACCAATCGCGCCCGCCACCGCCGAATAGACGTCCGACCCCGTCCCCGCGATCGTGCGCGCGGTGAAGGTCGAGGCGTTGAACTCGTGCTCGGCGTAAAGGATCAGCGTCGTGTGCATCGCCCGCACATGCTCGGGCGTGGGCGGTCCTCCATGCAGCAGGTGCAGGAAATGGCCGGCGATGGACTCGTCCCCGGTCTCGACCTCGATCCGCCGCCCGTTCTGCGCGAAGTGATACCAGTAGAGCAGCATCGAGCCCTGCGCCGCGATCAGCCGGTCGGCGATGTCGCGCGCGCCCGGTGTGTTGTGATCGGCAGCCTCGGGCAGCGCGCAGCCCATCGCCGAGACGCCCGAGCGCAGCACGTCCATCGGATGCGCGGCGGCCGGGATCGCCTCGAGCGTCGCGCGCACCGCCTGCGGCAGGCCGCGCAGCGCGCGCAGCTTCGCTTTGTAGGCGGTCAGTTCCGCCTCGGTCGGCAGGCTGCCGTGAATGAGCAGATGCGCGATTTCCTCGTACTCGCAGGTCTCGGCGATATCGAGGATGTCATAGCCGCGGTAATGCAGATCGTTGCCACTTTGACCGACCGAGCACAGCGCGGTATTGCCCGCCACCACGCCCGAGAGCGCCACCGACTTCTTCGGCTTTCTCACCTCGCCGCTCATTTCGCCCTCCAGTCGAAGATGCCATGGGGCCGGGCCGCGCCGAGCCGGTCGGCCTCCACCGCGAAATTGAGCTGGCCGAGATCGCCCGGCTTCAGCTCTGCCAGCCCCTCGGCTGCCTCGAGGAAACGCCTCTGCTCGGCCGCGCTCAGCACGCCCTCGGACAGGGTCAGGAACTTGTGGATGTAATTGCTGCGCACGAAGGGGCGCGCGCCGTCCGGGTGCGCATCGGCGAGCGCGAGTTCGTCGACGATCTTCGAGCCGTCGTCGAGCGTCACCGTGACCCGCCCGCCAAAGGCCTTCTCCTTCGGGTCGCGGGCATGATAGCGGCGCGTCCATTCCGGGTCCTCGGCGGTCGAGATCTTGTGCCACAGCGCCACCGTCGAGGGCCGCTGCGCGCGCTCGGGGGCATAGCTCGCCACGTGATGCCAGCCGCCGTCCTCCAGCGCGACGGCGAAGATGTACATGATCGAATGGTCGAGCGTCTCGCGCGAGGCCTTCGGGTCCATCTTCTGCGGGTCGTTCGCGCCGGTGCCGATGACGTTGTGGGTGTGATGCGAGGTCTCGATCAGGATCGAGCGCACCCGCGACAGATCGCCGATCTTCGGCCCCATCCGGCGTGCGAGGTCGATCAAGGCCTGCGACTGGTATTCGGCCGAATGCTCCTTCGTATAGGTATCGAGGATCGCGCGCTTCGCCTCGCCCTTTTCGGGCAGCGGCACGTGATAGACCGCCTCGGGCCCACCGAGCATCCAGGCGATGAAGCCGTCCTCGCCCTCCCAGGCGGGGCTCGGCGCGCCCTCGCCGCGCATCACCCGGTCGACCGCCTCGATCGCCATCTTGCCGGCGAAGGCGGGGGCATAGGCCTTCCAGCTGGAAATCTCGCCCTTGCGGCTTTGCCGGGTGGTGGTGGTGACGTGCAGCGCCTGCTGGATCGCCTGATAAATCACCTCGACGGGCAGGTTCAGCGCCGTGCCGATGCCGGCCGCCGCCGAGGGGCCGAGATGGGCGATGTGGTCGATCTTGTGCTCGTGCAGGCAGATCCCCTTCACCAGGTCGACCTGGATCTCGTAGCCGGTGGCAAGACCGCGGATGAGGTCCGCCCCCGACAGCCCGCAATGCTGCGCGACCGCGAGGATCGGCGGGATGTTGTCGCCCGGGTGCGAGTATTCGGCGGCCAGGAAGGTGTCGTGGAAATCAAGCTCGCGCACCGCCGTGCCGTTCGCCCAGGCCGCCCATTCGGGGCTGACCCGGGTGCCCGCGGCCATGCCGAAGACCGTGGCGCCCGGCGCATAGGGGTGGCACAGCGCCTGCGCCCGGGCCGAGGCCACCGGCCGGCGCGCGACCGACGCCGCAGCGACCGCCGCATTGTCGATCACCCGGTTGACGATCATCTCGACCACATCGGCCTCGACCGCCACCGGATCGGCCGCCACCTCGGCGATCTTCCACGCCAGCTGGTCCTCGCGCGCCAGATGTTCGGCGGAGCGATAGCGCCGCACCTCATGCATTTTCATGCCCTTGTCTCCTTCCTCTGACTGTCTTCGGCGATCGCCCGCGGCCGCCCGGCCCCGTCCACCGCCACCATCTCGAACCGCCCCGCGAGAACCGCGCGCCGCGCGCCGGTGCCAAGGTCCTCGGCCACGCCCGCGACCGAAACGCTCATCGAGCTGCGCCCGACGCGGATCACCTCGGAGCGCAGCTCCAGAAGTTCGCCGACCCGGATCGGCGTGGCGAAATCCACCCGGTCCGAGCGCGCCATGACCACCGCACCGCGGGCCCGCCGGATCGCGACGACGAAGGCCGCCTTCGCCATCAGCGCGAGCGCATTGCCGCCGAACAACGTGCCGTAATGGTTTGCCTGCTCGGGGAAGATGATCTCGACCATCACCGCCGGGGCGTCGGGAACATGGGTCATGCGGGGCTCCTTTGCCGCTTTCCTCTGGATCGGCAGGAAGACCTTTTCACACCTGAGCACTTCGTTTAAACTACTGAAAATGCTTATGTTTGCGAAAGATTTCTGCGGGTTTTGCGAATGTTGCGAAGGATCGAAAGATGAAGAAACCCTTCATGGGGGTGCGGCTGCGCCGGCTGCGCGAGGACCACGGCATGACCCAGGTCGCGCTGGCGCGCGCGCTTGAACTCAGCCCGAGCTATCTGAACCAGATGGAGAAGAACCAGCGCCCGCTGACGGTGCCGGTGCTGCTGAAGCTGAACGCGGTCTTCGGGCTCGATGTGCAGCTCTTCTCCGAATCCGACGAGGCGCGGCTGATCCCCGATCTGCGCGCGGCCCTCGCCGATCAGGGCGCCGGCGCCTCGATGGTCGAGCTGCGCGAGCTCGCCGCCAACATGCCCGGCGTTGCCCGCACGATCATCGCGATGCAGGCGCGGCTGCGCGAGAACGCCGAGCGAATCGACCTGATGAACGGGCGCATCATCGGCGGGCTCGGCGGAACGCCCGCCCCGTTCGAGGCGGTGCGCGACTGGTTCTATGTGCAGCGCAATTACATCCCGAGCCTCGACGAGGCGGCCGAGGCGATCGGCCGCGGCCTGCGCCCCGGGCGGATGGCCGAGGGGCTGACCGACCGGCTCGCCGGGCGGCACGGCATCCGCGTCACGCTTGATGAAGACGCGCCCGCGCTGCGTCGCCACGACCCGGCGGCGCGGGTGCTGCACCTGTCCGCCCGGTTACGCCCCGGTCAGCGCGCCTTCCAGATCGCGACGCAGATCGCCTTTCTCGAACAGGGTGCCGAGATCGACCGGCTCACCGCCGAGGCCGGCATGGAAAGCGACGAGGCGCGCGGCCTGTTGCGCATCGGCCTGGCGAATTACTTCGCCGGCGCGCTGATCCTGCCCTATGGCGCCTTCATCGAGGCGGCCGAGGCCGAGCGCTATGACATCGAGCTGCTCGCGCGCCGCTTCGGCGTCGGCTTCGAGACCACCTGCCACCGGCTCTCGACGCTGCAGCGGCCGCAGGCGCGTGGCGTGCCGTTCTTCTTCATCCGGGTCGACCGCGCCGGCAACATCTCGAAGCGGCAATCGGCGACCGATTTCCATTTCTCGCGGATCGGCGGCTCCTGCCCGCTGTGGAACGTCTACGAGGCGTTCTCGCGCCCGGGCGAGGTTCTGACGCAGGTGGCGCAGATGCCCGACGGCCGGTCCTACCTGTGGGTGGCGCGCACGGTGAGCCACGGCGCGGGCGGCTATGGCGCGCCTGTGAAACGCTTCGCCGTGGCGCTCGGCTGCGACCTCGCCCATGCCGAGCGGCTGGTCTATGCGCAGGGCGTCGAGCTGCGCAGCCCCGCCCGCGCGACACCGATCGGCGCGGGCTGCAAGGTCTGCGACCGCCCCGCCTGCCCGCAGCGCGCCTTTCCGATGACCGGGCGCCCGCTGCGCCCCGACCCGGACCGCTCGCGCTTCCCCCCCTATTCGAGCGACTGAGCCCCCCTTTCCGGGGGCCGCCGGGTCTCAGAAATCCCAGTCCGCATCCTCCGTCGCGACCGCCTTGCCGATCACATAGGACGAGCCCGAGCCCGAGAAGAAATCGTGATTCTCGTCGGCATTCGGGCTCAGCGCGGCAAGGATCGCCGGGTTCACCCGGCACAGCTCGTCGGGGAAGAGGGTCTCGAAGCCGAGGTTCTGCAGCGCCTTGTTCGCGTTGTAATGCAGGAAGGCCTTCACGTCTTCGCTCAGCCCGAGCGGGTCATAGAGCGTCTCGGTATAGCGGCACTCGATCGCATAAAGGTCGAAGATCAGCGCGAAGGCGAAATCCTTGATCTCCTGCCGCTCGGCCGCGCTCAGCCGCTCCAGCCCGCGCTGGAACTTGTAGCCGATGTAATAGCCATGCACCGCCTCGTCGCGGATGATGAGGCGGATCAGATCGGCAGTATTGGTCAGCCGCGCCCGGCTCGACCAGTGCATCGGCAGGTAGAAGCCCGAGTAGAACAGGAAACTTTCCAGAAAGACGCTCGCCACCTTCTTCTTCAGCGGCTGCGAGGCGGCATCGTATTCGTCGAGGATCAGCCGCGCCTTCTGCTGCAGATGCGGGTTCTCCTCGGACCAGCGGAAGGCCTCGTCGACCTCGGGGGTCGAGCACAGCGTCGAGAAGATCGAGGAATAGGAGCGCGCATGCACCGCCTCCATGAAGGCGATGTTGGTCAGCACCGCCTCCTCATGCGGGGTGACCGCATCGGGCATCAGCGCGGGCGCGCCCACGGTGTTCTGGATCGTGTCCAGAAGCGTCAGCCCGGTGAACACCCGGATCGTCAGCCGCTGCTCGTCCCCGGTCAGCTGCGACCAGCTCTGGATGTCATTCGACAGCGGCACCTTCTCGGGCAGCCAGAAATTCACCGTCAGCCGGTTCCAGATCTCCAGATCCTTGTCGTCCTGAACCCGGTTCCAGTTGATCGCTCGCGGCACCGGCCGCCCCGCAAAATCCTTCATTGTCTCGGCCCCTTTTTCTTGGCGCAAATACTCCGGGGGTCCGGGGGCAGCGCCCCCGGCCGGCACCGGTCACGACCGCCCGTCACAACGCGCAGGACACACAGCCCTGCACCTCGGTCCCCTCGAGGGCCATCTGCCGCAGGCGGATGTAATAGATCGTCTTGATCCCCGCCTTCCAGGCATGGATCTGCGCGCGGTTGATGTCGCGCGTCGAGGCCGTGTCCTTGAAGAACAGCGTCAGCGACAGCCCCTGATCGACATGCTGCGTGGCCGCCGCATAGGTGTCGATGATCGCCTCGGGCCCGATCTCGTAGGCGTCGCGATAGAACTCGAGGGTCTCGTTCGTCATGTAGGCGGCCGGGTAATAGACCCGGCCGATCTTGCCCTCCTTGCGGATCTCGATCTTCGCGGTGATCGGATGGATCGAGGAGGTGGCGTTGTTGATGTAGCTGATCGAGCCGGTGGGCGGCACTGCCTGCAGGTTGCGGTTGTAAAGCCCGTCCGCCATCACCGCATCGCGCAGGCGCCCCCAGTCCGCGCGGGTGGGCACCGCAACACCGAAGCGCGCGAAAAGCGCGGCGACGGTCTCGGTCTCGGGCAGCCAGTCGCGGATCACATATTTCCCGAAGAAACTGCCATCGGCATATTTCGATTTCTCGAAGCCCGCGAAGCTGCGTCCGCGTTCGCGCGCCAGCGCATTCGAGGCGCGCAGGCAATGATAAAGCACTGTCGCGAAATAGATATTGGTGAAGTCGATGCCCTCGGGGCTGCCGTAATGGATGCGCTCGCGGGCAAGAAAGCCGTGCAGGTTCATCTGCCCCAGACCGATCGCATGGCTCTCGTCGTTGCCGCGCCGGATCGAGGGCACCGAGTCGATCGCCGACATCTCGGAGACCGCGTTCAGCGCCCGCACCGCGGTCTCGACCGTGGCGCCCAGATCACCGCCATCCATCGCCCTGGCGATGTTGAGCGAGCCGAGGTTGCACGAGATATCGGTGCCGAGGTGGCGATAGCTCAGGTCGTCGTTGAACGCCGACGCCTCGTTCACCTGCAAGATCTCGGAACACAGGTTCGACATGGTGATCCGCCCCGCCACTGGGTTCGCCCGGTTCACCGTGTCCTCGAACATGAGATAGGGGTAGCCGCTTTCGAACTGGATCTCGGCGAGCGTCTGGAAGAAGGCGCGCGCGTTGATCTTGCGCTTGCGGATCTTCGGATTGTCGACCATCTCGCGGTAGCGCTCGGTCACCGAGATCTCCGAGAAGGGCTTGCCATAGACCTTCTCCACGTCATGCGGCGAGAACAGATACATCTCCTCGTTGCGCTTCGCGAGTTCGAAGGTGATGTCGGGGATGACGACGCCAAGGGACAGCGTCTTGATCCGGATCTTCTCGTCGGCATTCTCGCGCTTGGTGTCGAGAAAGCGCAGGATGTCGGGGTGATGGGCGTTCAGATAGACCGCCCCCGCGCCCTGTCGGGCGCCGAGCTGGTTGGCATAGCTGAAACTGTCCTCGAGCAGCTTCATCACCGGGATGACGCCCGAGGACTGGTTCTCGATCCCCTTGATCGCGGCGCCCTGCTCGCGGATGTTGGTCAGCATCAAGGCCACGCCGCCGCCGCGTTTCGACAGCTGCAGCGCCGAATTGATCGCGCGGCCGATGCTTTCCATGTTGTCCTCGATGCGCAGCAGGAAGCACGAGATCAGCTCGCCACGCTGCGCCTTGCCGGCATTGAGGAAGGTGGGCGTCGCCGGCTGGAACCGGCCCGCCAGCATTTCGTGCATCAGCCGCAGCGCCAGTGCCTCGTCGCCGCGGGCGAGCGTCAGCGCGACCATCACCACCCGGTCCTCGAAGCGTTCGAGGTAGCGCTTCCCGTCGCGGGTCTTCAGCGTATAGCTGGTGTAATACTTGAACGCGCCGAGGAAGGTCGGGAAGCGGAACTTGACCCGGAAGGCGGCGTCCCAGATCCGCGGGATGAAGGCGGCATCATATTGCTCGAGGACATCGGCCTCGTAATAGCCCTCCTCGACCAGATAGCGCAGCTTTTCCTCGAGCGAGTGGAAGAACACGGTGTTCTGGTTCACGTGGCTCAGGAAATACTGCCGCGCCGCCATGCGGTCGGCCTCGAAGCGGATCCGGCCCGCGTCGTCGTAAAGGTTCAGCATCGCGTTCAGTGCGTGATAGTCGAGCCCCTGCCATTCGGCGGGCACTGCCTGCGCCGGGGCGGCGTCGCTCAGATCGCGGTCGAGAATTGCGTCTTCCAAAACCTGTCCAGTCCTTCTGTGACACGGGCGATATCGGTGGGGGTGCCGGCCAGCTCGAAGCGATAGAGCACGGGCACCGCGCATTTCTGCGCCACGACATCGCCGGCAAGCGCGAAGAGCGCGCCGAAATTGCGGTTGCCGCTGGCGATCACGCCGCGCAGCTGCGCGCGGGTCTCCGGGTCGTTCAGAAACCGGATCACCTGCCTCGGGACGGCGCCGCGCCCGGCCCCGTCGGCATAGGTCGGCGTTACCAGAACGAAGGGCACGCGGGGGGCGGGCATCGGCGCCTCGGCCGCGACCGGGATCCGGTCGGCGGGCAGGCCGAGCGCGCGGATGAAACGCGCGGTATTGCCCGAGCGCGAGGAGAAATAGACAAGCCCGCCCATCCGATCGGCCCCGGGGCTCAGACCAGCGCCGCGATCTTGTCCGGACGGAACCCCGCCCAGTGATCGTCGGCCGTCATCACCACCGGCGCCTGCCGATAGCCGAGCTCGGTGACCCGGGCGAGCGCCTCGGCATCCTCGGTCAGATCGACGAGGTCGAAGGCAAGGCCGCGGGCGGCCAGCGCACGGGTGGTGGCGGTGCATTGCACGCAGGCCGGTTTCGAATAGACGGTGATGCTCATCTCGGGTCCCTTGTCTGTGCCATGGGGCGCGGCAGGATCAGGGACGCGGGCAGATGCGGACGCGCCGCATTGCACAACGCCTCCGGGCCCACCGACCGGTTCGTCTCTTGCGTCCTGGCAGGTCTCCTGGCTCGCGGTTCGATCGCCTCCCCCTCCTTCCCGGCGCAATGCGCCAGTGGATCAACGGGGTCGGCTCACCGCTCACAGTTGCGGGGGCAGCGCCGGTCTCGCACCGGCTTCCCTTTTCACCCGCGACGAGTCGCGGGCACCAAGACAACACGATCTAGACAGATTATCAGCAGGCATGTCAACATCTGGAAGGCTGCCGCGCCCGGCGCCCGGCACGGCTTCTCCGCCGACAGGCGGATGGACGACCGTGGACGATCCCAAAGGGCATCCTCCGGCGACCGCCTGCCGCACCCCTGCCCATGCCGCGGATCGACAGTCGATCGGCGCGCCCCACCACAGGCGCGACAGGGGGCAGACATTTCAGAGAGATTTGAGACGGTGCACCGCGCCGGGTGAAGATGGGAACCATATCTACGCCATAGCGCTCCCTTAAGCTTGGCTCGAATCTTCGAAGTATTCGGCCGCCCCGTGTCAATCGAAGCTTGGACTGTGGCGGCGTGCTTCCTGGATCAGCCAGTTCGCGAACATCTGGAGAGGCCCTTCGCTCAATCGTATCGGCTCCGGCAAGATGAGGCAGAAGGTTTTGGCGATCAATATGCCATCGGGCCAGGGCGCAACCAGGCGACCTTCCGCCAATTCGGGTTCGACATAGAGGCGCGGCACAAGCGCGACGCCGAGACCGGCCAACGCGGCTTCGATTTGCATGGAGTGAAGATCATAACGGGCACCAACTGCGGGATTGGTGAGCGCGATCCCGGTTTGCTGTGCATAGCGTTGCCAGGCGTCCGGATTCTGGCGGCGATGGAGTCGCGGCAGCGCATCGAGGGCTGCCGCAGGGTCCCGGCCCCCGATCAGCGCCGGATGGCAGACCGGAACCAGCACCTCATGCAGCAAGCGGTGCGTCCGCATGCCCGTCCACGCAGGATGCTCAAAATGGATGGCAGCATCGAACCCGCTGCCGGCGAGAACGAATGGCTCCATCCGTTCCGCAAGATGCAGGGTGATATGCGGATGCCGCTCCTGGAACGGCTTCAGACGCGGGATGAGCCAACGCGTGGCGAAGGTCGGCAGGATTGCGATGTCAAGGCTCGCGCCATCGCCGGGCTGCCCCATCAGATATTGGCTGTCACGCTCCAGCCGGTCGAGTGTCTCGCGGACCTGAGCCGCATAACGCTCTCCATTCGGCAAAAGCCGGACGCGATTGCCGGCTCTCTCGAACAGCGTGACGCCGAGGAAGGCTTCCAGCCGGCCGATCTGCCGACTGATCGCCCCTTCGGTCAGGGCCAGTTCGTCGGCTGCGCGGGCGAAGCTGCCATGACGCGCCGCCGCTTCGAATGCCATGAGTGCGGAATTGCTGGGAATCTTGCGGCGCATAGCGGTTCCTGAGGGGGGACTCGGCAATCGATCTGCCGTCACCTTGATATTAGGTCACTGAAGCATGATCCATTGTCGATATATCGGTATGGATTGGCAGTCTATCATGAAAAAATATCAACGATAAACAAGACCGGAAGGACAATCCTCCGGTCGAAGGTGGAATAATGATCTACACGGTGGAATGCAGCTTTGCCGATCCCGGCAGCGAGGCGGAATGGAACGATTTTTACAGCCTGGACAAGCTGCCAGCCCTCATTTCGGTGAGCGGCTTCCACACCTCGCAGCGGTTCAAGGCGCTGAGCGGTGGCTGCCCGGTCTATCTCGCCCTTCATTCGATCGGCGGCCTCGACATCCTGACGGGTGCGGAATACCGCCAGAAGGGCGGCGGCAATTTCGCACGCTGGCAACAGCACATCACCGACTGGCACCGGAACCTCTATGACGGCGTCGACCGCGCGCCGGGTATTGGTGAGGGCGAATATCTGGCGTTGAGCGCCACAGGCCCCGCACCTCTGATCCGGCTGGGCCTCACCCCCTATGCGATGCAGGCGATCGCTATGGAGAGGTTCCCGGAACACCGCTGGCTCGCCAAGATCGAGCGCGGCAACATGCCTGACATCGAGCATCTGCCGGAAGGCGCCCATGTCTATGTGCCGATGACGGCGCAGTTGACGAGCGACGGTGACGCTGCTGCGGGGAAGGCACGGTAGATCGCGATGCCGAATGTCACGATCTATATTCCCGCAGACAGGATGCCGCCGGACGCAGCGCTCGCAGATCTCACGGAGCAATGCACCGAACTTTGCACCGGCATTCTCCGGGCCGCATTGGCGAACGTGCATATTGTCTATGTCGCTGTCCGGCATGGCCGGGGCCACCCCGCTTTCGCGGAAATCCAATACCGCCTTGAGCCATTTCGGACGCCGCCAGTCATGGCGCAGTTCATGGCGGGACTGGACGACGCCATAAGGCGCAACACCGGCCTCACCGCGCGCATCCGTTGCTTTGGCTATGAAGCGTCGAACATTCACGCGCGAAACTAAGCTGATGACTGGAGAACACGATGTCTAAGCTTACATTACCGACCCGAAACGTCGGTGACTTAACGATCACCGCCGTCAGCGATGGCCATCTCCACGCCAGTTTCGATTTCCTCGCGAATATCGACCCGGCCGATGCCGCCCGCATGCAGGCAAATGCGGGGATAACGGATCACACCTCGATCCATATCAACTGCTACCTGGTGCGTGGAGGCGGTCGCACGGTGCTGATTGACGCCGGAGCAGGCGGGTTCAAGCAGTGGGGCGGCCGATTAAAAGCCAATCTGCTGCATGCGGGCATCCACCCTTCCGAGATCGACGCGATCCTTTTGACGCACGCCCATCCCGATCATGTCGGGGGGCTGATGGACGCGTCAGGCGAAGCCGTCTTCCCGAACGCCGAGCTTGTCGCCCACCACCTCGAAGTCGCGTTCTGGCAGGATGACGGCAATCTGAACCGCGCACCCGAGCGCGCCCGTGGCAACTTCCTCGTGGTCCGTCAGGCGCTCGACGGCTATCGCGACAGGCTGCGCACCTTCGAGGGCGGCGAGGTGTTTGCCGGTATGACGGCGGTTCCGCTTCCGGGGCACACCGCCGGGCACACCGGCTACCGTCTCGAATCCGGCGGCCAGAATCTGCTGGTCTGGGGAGATATCGTCCATTTCCCGGAGATTCAGATTCCGCGCCCTGACGTGTCGATTGCGTTCGATCAGGATGCGCATCTCGCCGCCGAAACACGAACGAGGCTGCTGGACATTGCCAGTTCGGAAAACCTGCTGATCGCGGGAATGCATCTGGGTGAATCCGCTTTCGGACATATCGTGCGAACAGCAAACGGGACGTATGCTGTCTCCTATGAAAGATGAAAGTGGTTCAGTGACCTGACCTCCGCGTCTTGGCATCTTGGCGCGCAGGAAGGCGGTCACGGGGACCTTCAACGGAAAAATTACCCCGGTAAAATTTGCAGGTGGGAATATCGGGTTATGGGCGGAAACCCGTTCGCCAAAAGAGCCTTCAAGGGAAAATTTGGTGCACCCGACAGGATTCGAACCTGTGGCCTCTGCCTTCGGAGGGCGGCTTTTGTGCTATTGTTCATGTTTTGTTGATGTTTTATACCCGGTTTCGTTCCACTTCAAACGCGCCATATACAGCTCAATCTGTTACCTGTAACAGTTACCTCGGCCATCTGGACACAGGGCCCAGGCACCACCACGCGCTCGACGCTGCCCCGCGCGCACGGCATTGGCGTCGACCGATTGCCCGACATCGCGGCCGGCACTGGCGGCGCGGATCGCCTGATCGCGCTGCGCGCTGGTGCCGAGGGTCTGCGCCGCGATGCGCGCCGCCTGCCCGGCGGCTGATTGCCAACAGAGGGAGCAGTGAAATGTGCGGGCGTTTCGTCGATCCGAACCTACGGAACACCGAGGCCGAGATGTCGCAGATCAAGATCGCCCCGTTCCCCCGGCGCTACAACGTCAAGCCGACTGACGAGGTGGTGATCCTTGCAAAGCACCCGCTGACGGCGCTCACTGCACGCTGGGGCCTGATCCCGTCCTGGTTTGCCGGCAACGACCCGAAAGACTGGAAGGCGACCACTTTCAATGCGCGGATCGAGGACGCGGAGCACAAGCCGACCTTTCGGCAGGTCTGGCGCCACGGGCGCTGCCTGGTCCCCGTGGGTGGGTTTTACGAATGGACCGGTCCGAAGGGGCACCGCCAGCCGCACTTCTTTCGCTCGGCCGGAAATGAGGAGGACCTGTTCCTTGCCGGGCTGGCAAGCCGCTGGCACGACCTGTTGACCTGCACGATCATGACCCGCGCCGCGACTGATGCGATGGCAGGACTGCACGACCGGATGCCGGTGATCCTGAACGCAGACGAGCGCGAAGCTTGGCTTGGCAATTCCGATGGCGCGGGCCTTGGCGACGGGGCCAGGCTCGTGCATCACCCCGTCCGATCTTTTTCGATGCACGATGACGGGCCCGAGCTGATTGAGGCAATCGACGACTGATGGCGTGGGCCACGGCAGGACGACTTAGGAGCGGCAGCAGTTCAGCGGGGCTGGCGGCCAGCGAGGGCGGCCCGTCATGGCCTGAGGCCCACCGGCAGCCGAGGGCGGGGAGCGGCCATTCGCTGCCTGAGCTCCTGCCCCGGCAGCTGAGGGCGAAAGCGGACTTTCGCTGCTCGCTTCACATATGACCGTGATGCGCTGAAAACGACCTCGGCAGAGTGTAGTGGACGGCTCAAGCCGACTGGAGGGCCGTCGCACAGACCGCTGTCGTTCGTCCTCAACGAATTCCTCTACCCCGACAAATAGCCTGCCTACGATCGAACACTTGCGCCATGAAAAAGACGTTGCACTATGAGGTATCCCGAGTGCTACGCTGGCGAAAGCGGCACTCCAGTGTAAAGAGGCGGGAATCGTGGACAAAAAGAAGACCTGGGCGTCCTTTGAAGAGCGAGTGAGAGCGATCGCGGGCTACGCATACGGCAGAGAATGTAGACCTGAGCGTATCGGCGGGATCAATATTGATGGCGTCGTAAAAGTTCGACCAGATTATTGGATCCTAGTCGAAATCACGGAAGAGCGAAATCTGGAGAAAGTCCGCCGTGACGTTACAACAAAGCTGGTGCCAGCAAAGCACACCTTGATGGCAAAGGGCATCTTTGCGCAGTTGGTTAACGTTCTAAGTAAAGAACCAACCGAAGGCATGAAGGACATCGGGAAGGATAACTTCGCTTCCGTTGTATCAGTCGAAAGCTTGGCAAAGATCTTTTTCGACCATTCGCGCTATCAAATCGCTCGGAGCATTTCCGCATTTGGCAGTGCGGTCAATCCAGCAACCGGAGAACGAGACACAACGCAATTCGTGCACGTCAAGTACTACGATGAAACAAACGAGCGAGAAGTCGGAATTGAACAGATTTCTAATCTTCTGAAAGCTAGAAAAAATGTTGTATTGATCGGAGAATTCGGTAGCGGGAAAAGTCGTTGTGTTGAGCAGGTGTTTCTTGAGTTATCGAAAAACAGTGATGAGCTCACTTTCCCACTGTCAATCGATCTGCGCGATAGCTGGGGATTGAAGAAGACCCGCGAGATGATCCGGCGCCATTTCTCAGATCTCGGGCTTCCAGAAATGGAAGGGGATGCAATAAAAGCGTATAACGCCAAGGCATTTATTGTTCTGATGGATGGTTTCGATGAACTCGGCTCTCAGGCGTGGACGAGTGATCCAAAGAAACTATCCGAAATGCGGCACGAAGCAATGTCCGGAGTGCGTGAGGCTGTGCGAGATAGCGCCGGAGGAGTACTAGTGGCGGGCAGAGAACACTATTTTGCGTCCAAGGCAGAAATGTTCTCCGCTCTTGGGATGAATCCGAAGGAGGCGATCATTATCCGAAGTAGACCTGAGTTCTCAGAGAGCGAAGTCGCCGAGTACTTCCAGAACATCGAAGTAGATGTAGACCTTCCGCGCTGGCTTCCGCGGCGGCCTCTGATCTGCCAAACTATTTCGTCGTTGGATGAGGCGGTACGCGACGAGATGTTCTCGTCGTCTAGTGACCAGCTTGACTTTTGGAAGTACTTTATAGACCAGCTTTGCATGCGGGACGCGCGCATCCACATTTCATTCTCACCGGAGACGATTTATGGCGTGTATCTCAAACTTGCGAGAGCGTCTCGAGCGAAACCTGGTAATGTTGGGCCTGTCACCTTGGACGATTTGGAGGCTGCGTTCGAGGCAGTGGTTGGCTCCAAGCCGAGCGAACAAGCGGCTGTCATGCTTCAACGCCTTCCAAGCCTAGGGCGCGTCGACAACGACAGTCCTGACGTTCAATTCGTCGATATGTATATACTTGACGGGTTTCGCGCTGTTGACCTTTCAAGGTCACTGGCTTCCACCAATGAAGAGCGGATCGCGATGGCGTCTGAGGCCTGGCAGAATAGCCTGAGGGAGTTGGGTCAGCGACTGCTCGCACGGGACGCATCGGTGACGTCTGGCAACTTGATTACCTACATCAGAGAGAATCGCGGGTCGTCAAACAAGGTTTTGCTCTCTGATTTGATTTCGGCGCTTTGCAGGCGTGAAGCAGGCGATAGTGACTTCGGCGGGGTAGAAATGAAAGATCTTGTGTTCGACGAAATCTCGTTTACCGAGACTGACGTCAAGGGGCTTTCTATGGTAGATTGCATGTTCGGAAATGTAATGCTCCCACCGACGAAAGACAGCAGTATAAAGGTAGTTAACGGATACGCAGATCGCGTGTTCGGGATCTCATCAGCGAACGCTTTGCCCGATGGGATTTCACTTCTCGAGGGGGCTCGGTTTGAGGAGGTCGTGAACGTATCCAAGATACGGGAGATCGGCCTGACCCCGCCACAAGAGATATTCATAACAATCGTCAAGAAGACCTTTTTTCAGAAGGGTTCTGGGAGAAAGGAGGAGGCTCTTGTACGCGGTTTGGGGCGCCTTCCTGGAAGGAAGGTGTATGACAAGGTTCTGAATATTATGCTTCGCGAAAGTATCCTGACAAGATTTAAGGGTGATGACGGGTGGGTATATTCTCCCAATCGATCTGAAATGGCAGGCCGGATGAGTGCAATCCTTGATGAGCTCTCCTCAAGTGAAGATCCGCTCTGGCAAGAGATTTCAGATCTGTAATTACCTGATGCATGGTATACGGCGCGCCGATCACACTGCCTAGTCGTAGTTCTATGGCAGGCGGTCGCCGATCCGGGATTCATTCTTGGTCGTTGACAATTGCCTAGGGCATGGCCGTCAGCCAAGCGCTGGGATTGATGATTTTGAGTTTGTAGGTTTTAATTGGCGAGGCGGTGACCGCCCAGTTCTACGCACCGGCGTCGTGATCGGCGACCAAGGTGTTTTTTGATGGAACGCGATGGGGCGGATGGTGCCTTCGAGCCCGCGCGCCGTGAACTGGGATTAGGGCGCGAAGCGGTCGTTGCCAATTGTGAGGTCGGAAGGCCACTCTGGGCCGAATATGTCGACGGTGCCATAACGAACGTGAGGGGCCGAAAAGTCAGAGGCTTTCGCGCGGTTTTCCATCAATGTGAATGTTGTCGACGATCAAGGACCAGTCCGGGTTCATTCTAATACGACCTCTCTTGTTCGTGGTAAGAAACTCAGCGGCTTCATCCAAGTTTGAACAGCGGGTCATATATTTGGCCATAGTCTGGCCTTCCGGGTAACAGTGGTAGTAGCCATCTTTGTCTGGTTCAGCTGTTTGGACTATTTTTCCGCCTTCGATTTTCTCGATTCGAGTGACCATTCCGCACCTTCCATGGCCAAAGCCAACTACTTCGCCCCAGTCTATTTTAAATACCTAATGAGCGCATGGCGCAAGCGCTCGAATGTCCGCAATGCGGGCTGCCAGTGCAGCATTCGTTGGTTCGGGCCAACGACCGGCTTGGGCCGTCCAGGTTGATCTTCAGGCGCTGCTCAACAGGACAGGACGCTGCGCCGCCGCATGACCGCCGCCGGTTGCTTTAGCTCATGGTTCCAACAATCACAGTCAGAATAGCGGCGCAGACCAGCGTTGCGGTGGCGATCAAGCACTTCACAGAGAGGTTGAGGTCGAGGGCAAATACGTACGAGATGACCACTGCGGACACGAGTCCTGACAGCACCAAACTCCACCCCACATTCGCATTCACAGCATACCATGCCGCCTCATTGCTCAAGGTTCTACCAGTGCGGAAACCTGTCGTTGCGTTGGGTGGAACCATCTGAAAGGCCAGCATCAGCCCGATTGTACAAAAGATGAGCGGGGGAAGCAGCATCAGGTATTTCATTGGGCTCTCCAAGGCGATCAGTGTCCGGTTTGTCCCGCATCAGCAACATTCGCCCCGGATTTCGCTGCATAATGCCACGACCGACCGGTTCGGGGAAGCTGCGCCGCGGCATGAGCGCATGTTCGACCGACGGCAACGGGCCGAGTGCCACGGTGCCCGGCGAAGTTCTCTCGGATCTCGGGCGTGTCGTTGATCGAGATGATGAAGGCGCCGTCGAGATTGCGCCCGGCGCGAGCTGGTCGGCGCCGCGTGATGCTCAGGAGGCTCGCGTCGCCCGTCGCCCCCCTGACCGCCCGCGCGATCTGCTCGGGCCAGCGCAAGGGGCTGTCGAGGAGGAGCGCGACGGCGAAGGCGAGGATCAGCCAGGGCGGGCTGTTGCCCTCGACCACCACGCGCCCGACGCTGCCCGCGCGCAGGGTGTTGGCGTCGGCCGATTGTACGACATCGCGGCCGGCGCTGGCGGCGCGGATCGCCTGATCGCGCTGCGTGCTGGTGCCCAGCGTCTGCGCCGCGGTGCGCGCCGCCTGCCCGTTCGCGGCAACCTTCGGGCCGCTCAGCAGCCCGGGCAGCGCGCCACAGGCCGTAAGCGTGAGGCAGAGCGCCAACGCGCCCCCTGCCCGAAGACCTCCAACTTGGACCATGGCATTTCCTTTGTTGCTATGGGAAAAGCCCCATAGCGTTTCGCGCTACGAGGCTTTTTGAGAGGTGAATTTGATGGCCATCTATCGACAGACATTAACGGCTGGCGGAAAAGTTGGTGCGGTGCTCGCCGTCATGGCACCGACGATCGCGATCGGTGTCGCATCATGGTCAATTGGAGGGGCTGTCTCCGCAACCAGTCACTATTCGTCCAGATCGGTGAGCGATTATCATGTCTCACCGATCATCTACGTTGCGCTTGTATTTATGTCCGTTCTCGGATGGGTCCTTCTGCTCATCGGCAGAGAATTGACGGATGCTCCACGCCCCAAGACTGACACGAAATTCGACTATTATGATCGGCCGACAGACAAGGCGGACAACAAGGAGCCGTCGCTGACTGAACAGTACTTTGGAAAGCCGGCCGCCCCCGACAACTGACAACACCGAGCGGAAAGCATAACCCTCCCGGGCAGCGCGCCGCAGGCGGCAAGCACAAGGCAGAGCGCGAGCGCGCCCCCTGCCCGGCTCACAGCCCGCTCAGGCACAATGCGCGCTCTGCCTCCCGCCGTCGCACGAGGCCGCGCACCACCTGCCCGCCCGCCTTCGTCCACAGCCGCAGCGCCTCGCAGGCGCCACGCAGATCGCCGGCCCGGGCCCGGCGCGCCATGCTCGAGCTGCAGAACGCCGGGCTGCCGATGTTATAGGCGGCCGAGATGAACGCCGCCCGGGTCTCGGCCGGCAGCCCGGCGGGCAGGCACGGCCGGATCTCGCGCTCGAAGGCGGCCACGCGGGCGGCAAGGCGGCTGTCGCATTCGGCCGGCGTCGCCTCCTGCCCCGGCCGCACCCGCTGCGTGTCGCCGTCGCAGATCGTCCAGACGCCGACGATATCGCGGTAGGCGCGCAGCTCGCGCCCCTCGAAAGGCGCGATCACCGCCGCCGCAAGCGCCAGCACGGCGCCGAGCCCCGCCGCCGTGCGCCGGCCGACGGCGCCGCTCTCGTCGGTGCAGAAGGCCCGACCCCGGCGCCATTTGCGGATCAGGAGCAGGAGGTTCACCACCGCGATCAGCAGGCCCACGATCGGCACCAGCTGTGAGGCGAGGGTCGAGGCGCTCTCGAGCGAGGGCCACCACACCGGGAACGTCACCGCCCCCGGGATCGTCCCCCAGCCCGCCCGCGTCGCGATTTGATCCAGCTTGTCGTTCACGTCATGCCCCTTTCCGGCAACAAAAAAAACCCGCCAGAGGCGGGTCGGTCTGTGTGATTTTTTGAACCGTCATGTGTCCGGCATGTCCGGGATCTCGGCGAGGTATTTCGGCACCACCGTCTCCAGGTCACGATCGTCGCTCCCCCACCCATCATCGCCGCAAACCCACCGATTTGGGCCCGCCCAGCCGGAGTACCACCAGACGATATTCCATTCGCCGCGGCGGTCGATCGACAACAGCTTCCCTCCATCCTTCCAATCGAGCGGAGCTTGGTCCGCCGGCACGAAATTCAACATCATGGGGATCATTTCAGATCTCCCGATCATCGTGCAGCGGCAGCTGCACCGGGCCGTCCGCCGTCACCGTGATCGGCTGCGGGAAGCGCGTCGCCTCGGGGGCGCTTTCGCCGTGCGGCAGGATCAGCGTCAGCGCGATCTCGCCGCTCTCGTGCCGGAGAATGTCCGAGGCGATCCAGTCACTGCCCAGCGTCTCGGCGGGCAGGCTCTCGCCCGGGGCGAGCCGGCCGAGATCGAGCGCCTCGCCGTTCAGCACCAGAACATCGCCGGCGACAGAGACCGTCAGCGTGTCGTCGCGGCGCATCGGGCTCAGGGTGATCAGAAACATGTCGGGCTCCCTTCGGGTCAGTACCAGCGGCCGATGGCGTTGAAATCGACGGTGAAGTTGTTGACGTTGGAGTTTGCGGCAAACAGCATCACGCTCGCCGATGAGATGCCGGTCACCCGGACCTTGTTCCAGGCCGCCGCGCCGGTGCGCAAAGACCCGTTCACCGCAAGATTGCCGGTTGCGGTGAAGCTTGCCGGGAAGGTCCAGGAGTATTCCGTCGAGCGCCAGATCGCGCCTTCGGCCGTCATGATCGGCCCCGCCGCGCCGACCGCAGAATAGGTGCAGATCTGCGCGCCGTCGGCCCTGCGTTCGTACTCGCCGGCCCCGTTGCTGCCGCGCTCGATCTCGCGCCCCAGCACCCAATAGGTGCCGTCGTAACGGGCCACCGTATCGACGGTGGTGCGGATGTAACCCGCCGGCAGCACAGCCCCGGTGATGGTGCGGCAGGGGATTGCGCCGGTGCCGTCGACAGTGAGCGTCGCAGGCCCGGTATTCGCCGCGATGGCGCGGAAGCGGATCTCGGTGCCGATGGCAATGCCCGACAGGCCCGTGGTGACGGTGATCGCATTCGCCGATCCGCCACAGGCGCCATAGAGCGATGCTGCTGGCGATCTGGCGATCCCGGCGGCGGTCTCCGCCGACTGGGCACTCGCATCCGCAGCCGACGCGCTCGCGGCGGCCGAGGCGGTGTCGGTCGCGACCCGGGCAGCGGCGGCGTCCACGGCCTCCCGGTCCTGCGCCGCCGCCAGCGCATCCGCCGCGGCGGCCACCGCTTTTGCCGCCGCAACGCCGGCGGCGGTCTCTGCCGCCCGGGCGCTCGCGTCCGCAGCCGCTGCGCTGGCGGCAGCCGAGGCGGTGTCGGTCGCGACCCGGGCGGCGGTGGCGTTCACGGCCTCCCGGTCCTGCGCCGTTGCCACTGCGTCCGCCTTTGCCATCTGTGCGGCCCCGGTGGCTGCGGCGGCGGCCTCCCGGGTCTGCACGACCAGCAGCGGCGTCAGCACCGGCATCTGATCGAGGCAGTCGGCGAGCGCCGCGCGCGCGGCCTCGGGGACGCTGAGGCGGAACTCCCACAGCTCCCGCCCGAGCCGCACCAGACCGATGTAGGGCCCGGGATAGAGCTCGACCGAGAGGGTGCCGTCCGCGCCGACGATTGCCCCCTGACGCGCCGGCAGGACCATGGCGCCGTCCTGCCCGTAGACGCCGCGGCGCTCCACGACGACGGTGGTGCCAGGCAGGATGGCGCCGTTGATGGCCCGCACGGGGCCGCTCACGATGCAAGGCATGCGGTTCTCCAGAAACAGAAAAGCCCGCCAGAGGCGGGCGGTATGCCGGGCTGTGCGCGCCACGGTGTCAGCTGCGGGCGCCGAGCACGAACCAGTCGTAGACCGTCACCGCGTAATCATTCGCCTTCGTCAGCCGGATGGCATTCACACCGGGCGGGAGGGTCAGCGTCCCTTCGGTGATCCGCGTGCTCCCATCCGAGGACAGGAGCCTGACGCGCCAGGCTCCCGTCGCGAGGTCGATGTGCAGCCTCCCGACGGCATGTTCCCCGGTCGTACTGGGCTCGGTGTAGAGGGTGATCCAGCCGCCGTAACTCGCCCCACCATTCCCCGAGAGGGCAATCTGCACGATCCCGCCAGAAAGGCTACCTACGGTGATGACGTCGGCCACCAACAGCCCGACCTTGTCCAGCCCGACCAGCGCCTGCGGTCTCTTCCCGTCCTGGGTGAAACTGCCGAGATACACGCCGCCAAGCGCGATGCCCTGAACCCGGGGGGCGCCGTCCGCCCCGGCGGCAATCGCCGCCGGATTGTCGCGCAGCGCCCGGCCGTCCGTGGCACGGATCGGCTTGCCCTGCTGGATCATGCTGTCCGGAATATCGGTCCAGGCCGTCATGCCCTCATCTCCTCTTTCATTGCCAGTTATACCCCTCGGCGCCATCGGCCATCAGGCCGTCCTCATCCGACCACCAGCCGACGACGAGGCTTTCGGCCGCCACTTCCGAGCTGTAGTCGGCGGCTTCATCCGCCATCCAGCCGCCATAGCGGCTGCCCTGATAGATGAACTCCTGCAGCCGGTATTGCGTGGTCTCCCCCGCCCTGACCTGCTGCGCCGAGATGATCTGCCAGCGCCGGGTGCGCTCGGCGCCCTCGCTGTCGACATCGAGCCGCGTGGTCACGTCGACCACCGCGCCAATGCGGTGATCGTCCCCGACCAGCGTTGCCGTCAGATAGCGCGGCACCGCCGAGAACCGCGCCAGCAGGCGCTGCAGCATCTCGTCGGCATGGGTGTCGGCCACGATCCAGCGCGAGTAGATCGTCTTCGTCAGCACCTCGGCCCCGGCGTCTTCCAGCTCCGCCTCCGCGTCGATCCGGCCGCGCAGGTGGCGGAAGTTCGTCGCATCGTCCGAGGCGGTCGGGTCGATCGGGTTGTAATAGACGAACACCCGGCTGATCCGCTCGTCCGGCACGCGCTCCATCTTCAGCGAGCCGGCGACGAAGTCGGTCGCGTCGGTCAGCACCGCCGTCCCCACCTCGGGGCGCACCGCCTTGAGCGGGATGGTCTGCGCGCGCTCGTCCCACCACAGGTAGAAGGTGCCATCCCGCATCAGCTCGCCGAGCAGCACATTGACCGCCACCGGCTTCGAGACCGTGCGCGAGAAACGGTAGCCCTGCAGATAGACCCCGGCCTCGGCCTCCCAGGCGGCAGCATCGACGAACTCTGCCGGGATCGCCGTGTGCCCGACAATGAGGTCATGCGCGATCGCCCAGGCGTCCATCTGCTCGTAGCGACCGGCGCGCTGGCAGGCGTCGTCGGCGTCATGCGTTCCGGCCTCGGTGCCAAGCTCGCCGCGCCCGACGCCGCTCAGCAGGTAGATGCCATTGCCCTCGTCGGCATAGCCGTCATAGCCGATGATCTCGGAACCGAGGGTGATGTAGCGCCGCGCGGTATTGCCGAAGCTGTCCGCAAGATCCGCGCTGTCGCGCGCCACCACCCGCACCACCGTGCCGGTCGCATCGAGATCCGCCTTGAGCGTGATCTCGGTCTCGCGCGGGAAGCTCGCCCGCTTGCTGTCGGTCAGCCGCAGCGGATCCACGCCGCTCAGCGTCACCCGGCCGTCGCTGTCGGGCCCGTCGACACTGTCGAGCAGGTAGAGCCGCGCCGACATCTCCTCGAGCGGCTGGCCTGCAAAGCCCTCATGGATCCGCAGCCGCATGGTGCCGAAGAACGGGTTGCGCGCGGTCCATTTCGTCCAGAAGCTGCCGTCGCGCCGGCGGCGCTCCGCGACGTACCAGTCGCCGACGTAATCGTCGAAGGCAGCATCGCTCAGCGTGACCGTGCAGCCGCCGGTGACGCCGAGCGGCTTCTCGCCGTTGCGGATCGCCGCGACGTTGATCTTCGAGGAGCGCACCGAGACCGAGCTCAGCAGCGGCAGCGGGTCGGTCCCGACCGTCTCGCCCGTGTGCCGGTAGAGCCGCGGCAGCGCCTGCCCGGGCTTCGCGAAGCGCCAGGCGATTTCGCCGCTGCCGTCATAGGCCTTGCGCGCCAGGCAGGTGCCCCAGGTGTTGTAGCACCGCGGCCCCATTGCCGTCGTGGCGGTGCACCCCCCGGAGAAGTCGCCCGCGTAGAAATGGACCTCCCCGATGGTCCCGGTGAAGGTCTCGTGGCTCACCCCGACCGGAACGCCGCTCGGCGACGAGCTGCGGCCGATGGCGCCGCCATCGGTGCCCGCCCAAAGGGTGAAGCCCGCGGCGGCAACGTGCCGGGCCTCGAGGAGGCGGCGGCCGTCGAGGCGGAACACGGACAGCGTCACCGAGCCGGCGCCGACCGAGATCTCGGCGCGGATCCGAACCGTCAGCCCGGCGAGGGCCGAACCGTCGACCGACACCATGGCCGTCTTCTCCGTCCCTGCCGCGGTCGACCCGTTCCCCGCACGGAAGACCAGAGCGCCATCGGTCACGCCGAGATAGGCCCCATCGCCCGCGCCGCCCTGTTCCCAGATGACGCCATCGGCCGCGCTCCACGGCGCCGGGAAGCCGACCTGCGCATGAAAGAGCACGCTCGCCGCCCGATCGAGTTCCCCGGCGGCGATCGCATCCAGATTGGCCTTCGTCAGAGCCGGCGGGCCATAGGGCTCGATCGCATCCCCGAACCGCCGCGCGCAGCGGGGCTGGATCAGCTCGACGATCTGGACAGGTTCAGTCTGACGGGGCATGTGCCTGCACCTCGGAAGTTCTGGGGGGGGGTCTGGAAGGACGCGGTTGCGCCGCGGCCTGCTCGACGAAGGAGAAGAGAATTGCGCCAATGGCGCAAATCAGGATTGCAACTCATACGCCATTGGCGTATATATCAGCCCATGAAAATCGTCCGCACCAAGCGCTACCTGAAGGATCTCAAACGCATCCGGGCGACCGAGGCCGAAGCCGACGCAATCGACCAGGCGATCGCCGCCATGCCCGAGGCGGGGGATGTGATCGAAGGCCTGCGCGGCGTCCGCAAGATCCGCTTCGCGTTGCGCAACAAGGGCAAGAGCGGCGGCGGGCGGGCGATCTACCTGCTGATGATCGGCGATGATCTGGCGATCCTGCTGACCGCCTATGCGAAGAACGAGAAGTCCGACCTGACACCCGCCGACAGAAAGGCCATTCTCGCCGTGCTGAAGGAGCTATCCGATGACTGACAAACGCACCGACATTGGCCTCGGCATCGAGGAAGGCCTCCGCGAGGCCCTGGCGTGGAAGCGCGGCGAGATCGCGCTGGAAACCCGCAACGTCGACCCGATGCCGCCCGCACGGATCAAGGCGATCCGCAAGAAGGTGGCCCGCTCCGCCGCGGCATTCGAGAAACGCTTCGGCATCCCGGCATCCACGGTCAGCAACTGGGAACAGGGCCGCCGCAAGCCGGACCCCGCGGCGCGCCTGCTGCTGTCGGTGATCGAGATCAACCCCGAGGCCGTCGAGCAGGCCGCCCGGCAACAGGCAGCCGCCTCAGTCTGACGGGGCATGTGCCTGCACCTCGAAGCTCACGGACAGGAAGGTCTTCACCCCCATGCGGGAGGGAACGATCGGCGCATCGACCCAGCCATAGACGCAATCCTCGGGGTATCCCCCGGGCCGCGCGGCAAGGAAGAAGGGTTCGGTCAGCGCCGCGCGCGCGAACGGGTCGAAGGTTGCGCGATACCAGTCTTCGGGCAGGTGGCGCCAGGCACAGGTGCCGGCGCGGCCCTGGCGCTGCACGAAGCGGGCGAGCAGCTGACCGCCCTCGCTGACATAGCTCGTCAGCGTCGCCTGCCGGCACAGGTCGAGCATCGGCAGCGCGGTGTATTCCGGCACCGGCAGGGCCAGCACCCGGCCGGTGTAGATCACCCCGACCGGCGCGACCCTGTCGATCGAGACCCGGACCGAGCTCGTCTCGACCCGCGGCAGCAGCACGAGGATCGCGCCGTTGTCCGCCGGCGTCAGTGTCGCCAGATCCTGCCAGACGCCCGCCAGCAGCGCCGCGATGCGCACCTCGGCCCCGGCCAGCTCATGCGCCGCGATGCCGACGGCATCGACGGTCTGCACCGCGTCATAGCGGATGCTCCAGCTCGCCGGAGCCGCCGCCGGCAGCCACCAGCTCGCGGTGTCGACTGCGGCCGCCCGCTCGGCCGGATAGCCGCCCGCCGCCGAGGTCGCGCTGACCGCCCCCGCCAGCGCCTGCCACAGGACGCGCGCATGCGTCAGCGGCTGTTCCGGGACATGCCCCGGTGCGATGATGACCGCCATCAGGCCCACTCCAGATTGATCTGATACCCGTCCTTGATCGCGGCATTGATCGCGGACACCAGCTCCGCCCCGGTCTGCCGGCCGATCACGTCCCCGGTGATCCGGTAGTTCGCAACCTGCGTCGGCGAGACCGTCGCCGCCGAGGCGGCAGCGGACGAGGCGGCCGAGGAGCCTTTCGAGCCGCCGGACCCGCTTGAGCCCTTGATCGTCTGCACCGCATTCAGGCCCGAGGCGAGCACGCTCGCCGCCGCCGCGAACTTCGCGAAGAACGGCAAGGACGGATCGGCGAGGGTCTGGTTATAGGCCCGCCAGGCATTGATCAGCGCCTCGACCGCGGCGAACTTCTGCGCGATCTTCTGCATCTTCTCGTTGCCGCTCGCCATGGCCGAGGCCATGTCACCGAAGAAGGCGCCGGTCTTCTGCAACCCGTCGCCGTAACGATAGGCGTCGATCTGCGCCATCTTCTCGGCATGCAGCTGCTGCGCCTTCTCGGTCATGTCGTTGTATTCGATCTGGGTGAGCTTGCGTTTCTCCAACGCTTCCTCGAGCGTCTTCTGCTGCGCCGCATAGGCCGCCAGCTCCAGCTCCGCCTGGCTTGCCAGCGCATTGCGCACGCTCTCCAGCTTTTGCATCAGCGGATCCTTCGTTTCACCGCCGCCCTTCTTGTCTTTCCGATCCGACGCATTGAGTGCCGCCAGTTCGGCGTCGATATCGAGGCCCTTCTTCTCGACTTCAGCCTTCACACCGGCGAGGAACTTGTCATACCAGCTGCCGCCGATGCTGGCGGCATTCGCGGCAGCGTCGATCTCCCATTCCTTGCGCGCACGCACGGCTTCTGCGGCAGATGCCCCGGCCCTGCGGGCGTTCAGCTCGACGTATTTGGCGGCATTGGAAATCATTCCGCCGCCAATGGATGAAAGCGCAGACCCGATTCCCAGAACCTCGGACTTCACATCGCTCATCGCGCTTGCCCAGGCGTCGGTTCTGGATCGGGCATCCTCGGCAGCCGCGGCGGAGTCCCCCATCAAGGGCGCAATCTCGCCCGCGTCGACGGAAAGCTGATACGCCGCCTTCGCGGCATCCATCACGGTAGTGGGAATGTCATCGGCAGCGTCTTGCGCCGCCATCAGGCGATCGGCAAGAACCCTGGCCGCAGCCGCGACCGCGGCCGGTCCTTTGTCCTTTGCCGCATCCAGCGCATTCATGGCGTCGACAACGCCCTGGGCCTCGACCGTCGTGACGCCGAACTCCTTGCCAAGAGTGGCGATCTGCTCCTTCAGCGCCACCGCCCTTTCGGTCGCGATCTCGTCCGGCAGCAGAGTGGTTCGGTTGATCGCATCGAGCTGCGACTTGAGACCGGAAAGCGTCGTCGAGATCGAGGTCGTCGTGTCCTGCATCGACTTGAGGTATTCGAGCTTCTCGATCTGAAGCAGGGCAGCGTAGACCTCCTTCGCCCGGGCGGCGCCCGCGCCGAACTGTGTCCATAGGTCCGGCAGGCTTTGCAGGGCCTTGTCCACCGCGTTCTTGTAATCGGATGTCCTCGACGCCAGATCGTCGATCTGTTCGGAGAGTTTCTTCGCCTCCTTTTCCTGGCCCATCAGCATCGGCACAACTGCCGCGCCGATGGCCACCGCGGCACCGACCGCCGCCCCCCAAGCGCCAAAACCGCCAATCAGCTGGGGAAACTGCTGGGCAAAGGCCCTGGTGGCACTCGTCCCGCTCGCGATCTGCACGAAGAAGTCGCCGACCTGATAGGACGCATTCTGCACCTGCGAGGCGAGCCGCGAGGAGCTGCCGCTGACATCGTTTGCCGCGCCGAGGTAGGCCTTCGCCGAGCGCTGCGCCAGATCGGCGTATTCGCGCTGCGTGATCACCCCCCGCGCCTGCGCCGCATCGAGGTCTTCCATCGCCGCCTCGTAGCGCTTCGAGGCCGAGAACAGCGGATCGAACGAGGCCCGCAGCCGATCCACCCGCGATTTCGCCTCGTCGAACTCGGCAAAGGACTGCGCCGAGTTCTTCGCCGACTTCGCGAGCTTGTCCGTCATCCCGACCAGACCGTCGATCCGGGACTGGATCTCGGTCGTCGTGCCGGCGAGCGAGCGGAACTTGCGGTCGGACTGCTCGGTCGCCGAATTCAGCCGCCCGAGCACACGCTCGGCGCGGGTGACAGCATCCGTCAGCGGGTTCGTGTCCCCGCTGACGGTGATGACGATATCGCCTCCGGTTCCGGACATCAGAACCCCTCCCTGTCATTGCCCCGGAGCCAGCCGAGGATCTCGCGCTTGTCATCTTCGGAAAGGCCGGAACCCCGCCTGCGCGGGCCGAGGGTTTCCATCAGCCACCAGAAATGCCGCGGCGCCATGCTCCAGAACTCGCTCGGCTGGAGCCGGAACTCGCGCACCGCGATCTGGTAGGCGTCCTTCACGAAGGATCGGACTTTCCCGGCGATGCGCCATCCCCGCTGCCGGCGCGCGGCGCATCGCCCATGAGCAGGTCGACGAGGGCAAAGACCGCCCCCGCATACCCGGTCCCCTCGGGCCCCCCGAGAGAGGACACCAGCTGCTGATGCACCTCGGCATCGCTGACCTTGCAGCCGGCGAAGCGCAGCATCTCGCCGAGGCACCGCGCCATGCGGAAGAAGCGCGGCGCCTTCATCCAGGACAGGATCTCGCCAAGCGGCGCGATCTCTTCCACCCGCTCGCCGATCTGGAACGCCTTCGTCTCCGGGATGGTCCAGGTCTTGCCATCCCAGTCGATCCGGATCTCCGCCATCACGCACCCGTCCCGGCGAAGGTCACCGCGCCCGAGCTCGCGAGCGTGCCCGAGATCTCGGCCGCATCGTCATGCGGCGACCCGATCTCGATGCTCGACAGGTGGAAGGTGCCGCTGATCGACCCCATGCCCTCGATCTCGACGGTATAGCCCGCGAGCAGCGCCGTGGTCCCTTCCGCCAGGGACAGCTCGACCAGCGCCACGCCGTCCATCAGCCCGTCGAACTTGATATCGACGGAGCGCACCGAGGGATCGGCGAGCAGCGCGCGCCAGCCGTCGTCGCCCTTGTCGGTCACATCGATCGGCTCGTTGTTGATCGTGATCCCGTGCTCGCGCCCGCCGGCAACCAGCGCCTTGGTGGAACCGCTTCCCGAATAGAGCTTGATCTTGCGACCAGCCATCTTGCTCATGTCTCGTCTCCTGTCCTGATGGTTTCGATGAGCCCGCGGTATTCGCAGACCCCGTGGAATGTTCCGTCCTGATCTTCCAGCACGGTGCTGCTGCGCCGCCCGAGGTCGATCAGCCGATACCCCTCCACCGCGATCACGCCGCGGTGGAGCCGCTCATAGATCTTGCGCTGGAGGCCCTTGACCTCGCTCATCGCAGCATCGCGCGACCAGCTGTGCACCCGGGCCACGAAGTCGAAGCCCGTGTTGTCCTTGGTGTCCCAGGGGGCGAGGACCACTGCCCCGACGGCGATGCAGGGATACTCCGCCGCATCGCCGCCATCCGCCCGCTGGGGCAAGGCGTCGTAAACCGGCGGACCGATCCCGCTCAGGGCCTCGAAAAGCCCTTTCTGAACTGCAAGCTCCGCCATCGCTCAGCCCCGCCGCAAGGCCCGCTGCACCCGCCGTGACAGCGTCTTGCGGAACGCATCGAGATAGCGGGCCGAGGCGTTCGCCCGGTAGTCGTTCCAGGCCCGCAGCATGAAGGCATGCTCCACCCCGTCCGGCCCCTGCCCGTATTCGAGAAAGCGCCAGTAGAAGGCCTGCCGCATCACGTAGACGACGGACTCGAACATGTTGCGCCCCCGCGGGTTGCGCCGCCGCGCCTTGATCGAGCGCTTCAACGTTCCGTCATGCGTCGGGGCAAGCTCGGTCGCCTCCTTCGCGATATCGGCCGCAACCTGCTGAACGGTCGCGCGCGTCAGGGCACGCGCCTCCGACGGCAGCAGCTCGGACAGAACCTGCGAGACCTGATCGAGCCCCTTGATCGTCACACTCACGAAGGCACCCCCCGCTCTGCCTCGATCTCCATGAAGCTGCCCGCCGCCGGCAGCAGGGTGCGGATATTGTAGGCCACCCCCTGCCAGAGGATGCGGTCGAGCGGCGTCAGGTCGGAGCGCCGGCGCAGGCGAAAGACCACCATCGCCGTGGCATTGACCCGGCCGCCCTCGAAGCTCTCGCCACCGCTCCCGGCCCGCACCCGCGCCCAGACCTCGGGCCGCCGGTCGAGCGCAGCCCAGACCCTGCGCGCCCCGCCTGCCCCGTCCGGACTGCGGGTTGCGCGCTCGAACCGGATCCGCGCCTGTGTCGATCCCCCCATCACGCCACCTCCTTCGGCCGGCAGTAGCGCACCTGCCGGATCAAACGTTCGACCCCGAAGCTGATTTTCGGCGCCGCGATCCCGCTCTCGGCCGAGGTCCCGGCATCAAGCCATTCCTTGGCCAGCAGGATCGCGGCGCGGCGCAGCGTCAGCGACCGGCCCGCCTCGTCGAAGCCGACCCGCGCCCGCACCACGATCGCCTGCGTCGCGGCAGGCCATGGCCCCAGCCGCAGCAACTGCGGCTCGTCATGGCCCCGCACCAGCCGCCAGGCCGAGGCGGGAAGCGCAACCCGCTCCCCCTCCTCGTCCTCCACCTCGACCGAGAGGACCGCCTGCACCGGCGCTACCGGGAACCACCAGCGCCCCCAGGCCGCGAACGGCACCACGAACTCGACCTCGCGCGGGCCGATGCTGCGCCGCGCGCCCCGCTCGACCATCTCGACCGCCGCCGCGAAGAGCTCAGCCAGAGCCGCCGGATCGTCCGGGTCGTCCAGATGCAGCGCAGCCTCGAAGGCCTCGGTGCTGATCGGCTGATACCAGCCCGTATCCGGCACGATCCGCATGGATTACCCCTTCGCGGCCTTGCCCTGCGCCGGCGGCGCCCCCTTCTCGGTCGGGGCGGCCGCCGGCGGGGGCGCCGCCGTGACCTCGCCGGTCTCGGGATCGACCAGTTCGATCGGCGCCTCGGTTTCCGCGAGCGCCACCTCGCGGGCCACGAGATCGGCCTCCCGCTTCGCAAGCTCGGCTTCCCGCGCCGCCAGCACCTCGGCCTGCGCCGCGATCCCGGCAATCGCTTCCTGCATCTCGGGAAGATTGGCGACGTCGATGTCGAGCGTGACGCTCCCGGTCTTCGCCCGCCCGGCCCCTTCGACGGCGACGCCGGAGCGCACCAGCTCGGCCGCGCGTTTCGCCTCGAAGCCCGCGGTGTCGCCGGCATTGTAGCGCCCCCAATGGCGCGTGAAGGTGACGATGGTTTTCATCTCGGTATCCTCGTTTGTGGCATCGGTTGCGGCGGGCGCCCCCGTCCGGGAGCGCCCGCGCCGGATCAGATCGACCAGCCGGCCGCGCTGAAGCCCGCGAAGGCCTCGTCGTGGGCCGGCGCGAAATCGTGCTCGGAAATCGCGCGCATCAGCGTGAGATCGTTGGCGAAGGCGGAGACGAGATCACCGACGTCGTTGACATAGGCGGCCTCGGACGAGACCCCGATCGTCAGCACCATGCTGTCGCCGATCATCGCCTCGTTGAAATCGCCGAAGTAGATCTCGGTCTCGTTGCCGCCGGCCCCGAGGTTGTCGGGGATCTGCGAGGTGGTCGAGATCGGATAGCCGAAGAGGGTGCCGTTCGCCTGGATCGACGGGAACAGCACCAGCCCCACCCCGTCCTTGAGCGAGGCAAGCCAGTTCTTCGCGCTCGCGCGCATGATCCAGCGCGGCGCCACCATCGGCACGTCTGCATCCTCGACGCGCGAGACCAGGCGGCGCAGCGCCAGCTCCGACGCGGCCGCGGTCGCCGCGACCCCCTCCGACCAGTGCGCCGCCGGGATCCAGTAGCGCAGCCCCTTCGGCGAGGTGGCCCCGCCCGGCCCCCGCAGAAACGCCAGATCCTCGCGCAGCGCCATCACCGACAGCATGTCGTCGCGCACCACCTGCGCGATGCCGACGCCGGAATGGCGCAGCAGCGAGTTGCCGATCGGCACCAACGCCGTCAGCTTCTTGAAGCTCTGGTCGAGCGCCCCGAAGCTCGGCTCGCTCGCGGCGATCACCGCGTTCTCGGCGCCATAGCTCGCCGTGGCCGAAGCGAGGAGCTTCGCGCGGCGCATCTCGCCCGCCGGCATCGGGAAGGTGCGCGTGCCCGCCGCCCGCACCACCGAGCGCGCCCGCAGCAGGTCGATGACCTCGGTCGCAAGCGGCTGCGGCACCGTCACGCCACCGGCCGCTTCCGAGGCGCCCGAAAGCGCGGCCGAGATCGCGCTGTGACCGGCCCGGTCGAGATCGGCCACAGCGCGTTCGCGATCACCGCGGTTGCGCGCGAGGGCCTGCACCGCGAAGCCGAAGCCCACGCCCTTCAACGCCGGGTCCTGCGCCGCCGCCGGCACCCCCGACAGCGGGGCGGGAACCGTGCCGCCCGCCATCGAACCGGCGCCACCATCGCCGATCGCCGCGGCCGCCTGCGCGGCCTCGACCGCCTCGGCGCGCTGCACTGCCGCCTGTGCGGTCGTGAAGCTCGCCTGTGCCGCCTCGAAGTCCGCGGTCGCCGCCGCCATGGCCTCGGGCGCGGGCGCGCCGTCCTGTTCCTCGAGTGCAGCGATCCGGTCTGCGGCTGCCTGCATGGTGTCAGCGGCAGCCTTCCGGGCGCGGCGCAGATCGGCAATGTTCTTCGGCATGTCGTGTTCTCCTGTGTGCTGCGGCACCCGCGCAGCCGTTCGTGCCCCGTGAACGCGCCATGCGCCGGGGTTTGGGTGCAGAGGTTGAAGGGAAAGCTCAGGCGCAGTGCGCCAGGGCAGCGGCCGCCCGGGCCCGGGCGGCGAAGGCACGCGATTGCGCGCGTGGGCGCGGCGCATAGGCGCCCTGCACCCGGATGTAGAAATCGTCGCGCGTCTCCACCCGGTCGGCGAGGCCGCGCGCGACCGCTTCCTCAGGCGAGAATACCGCCCCGCCGTCGCGCGGATCGTCGGTCACCGACAGCCGCCCCGGCAGATCGGCCAGCGGGATCTTCCGCCCCGCCGCCACCGCCGCGTGAAACTGCGCCTCCCCGGCGTCGAGATACCGCTGCAGCTCTGCCCGGCCCTCGTCGGTCATCGGGTCGGGCCGCTTCGCGCGGGCGTTGGTCGAGGTCATGTCGACCTGCTGACGCCCGTTCGTGCCCGGCGCCACCGAGGCACTCGCGCTCAGCGCGATGCCGATCGAGCCGACGACGCCGCCCGGCGTGACCGTCAGGTCGCGCGCCTGGCACGCCAGCCAATAGGCGGCCGACGCGGCAAGCGGGCTTGCCAGTGCATGCACCGGCTTTGCCTTTGCCGCCCGGCGCACCGCCTCCGCCGCCCCTTCGAGACCGACGACAAAGCCGCCGGGGCTGTCGACGTCGAGCACGATCGCCGCAACGTCGGCATTCGCGGTGAGTTCGCGCAGGGTCTCGGCGAGCCCGAGATAGGTGGTCCAGCCGAGATAGTATTCGAGCAGCACGCTGTTCGGCGTCAGCATCCCCCGGACCGGCACCACCGCAATGCCGCGCTGGATCACGAACCGCTCGGGCTGCGCCGCCTGCGGCACCGCCTCGCCCGGCATCGCCTGTGCCAGCAGCACCGCCGCATGCCGGTCCGAAAGCGCCATCATCTGCCCGTCGATCAGACCGGCAATCCTCGGCACGCTCATGCGCCGCCTCCTTCCTTGCTTGTGCGATCCGGCGCGCCATCCTTGCGCGTCATGTTGGCAGCCGGGTTGAGCCGGTCGCCGTCAGCCTGAGGCGCGAGCCCTTCCTTCTGCCGCGCCTCGTTCGGCGTCATGAAGGGCCCGCCGACGGCCGACTTCAGCGCCTCGTAGCGCTCCTTCGTCGTCGGCCGCAGCAGTGCCCCGAAATCGTGCCGCAGCACCATGCCCGCCTCGCGCTCGGCGTCGGTCAGCAGCGCCAGCGCCATCTGCGTCTCGACCATGCCGGCCCAATACATCAGGCAGTCGGTCAGGTAGTCGATCGCCGCCTGCTCGACGTTGGCCTTCAGCCCGCCTTCGAGAATGCCGACCTTGGCGGGCGGCACCCGGTAGATCGCGCAGATCTGCTCGCGGTCCATCTTCCGGCTGGCGAGCAGCTCCTGATCGCCGGCCTTGAGGTCGAGCACCTCGACCGCGTCCTGCGCCCCGAGGATCGGGAAGCCGTTCGCCTCGGGATCGACGATCGCGTTGCGGATCCGGCGCGCATTGCGCCGCCACGCCTCGTCATCGTCATAGACGTCTTCCATCTTGATCACTGCCCGCATCGTCGAGCCGGTCAGGATCCGCCCCGCCGACTCCTGCCCGGCGAGTGCAAGCCCCATGCTCTCGGCCGCGACCTCGATCGGCGACCGCCCGCTCCAGCCGTCCTTCGACATGTGCCGCAGATGCACCATCGCGCGCGACGACACCCGCCGCCGCATCCCGGCGCCGTCCTCGAAGTCATAGAACCGGCTCCGGCCGTTGCGCAGCCGCGCGACCCCCTCCTCGGCCACTGTCTCGATCAGCTCGACCTCGCCGCCACCCTCGCGCGGCGCAAAGGCGAAAGCGTTCCCCCGCAACGCGAAGGCATAGGCGAGCGCATAGCGCAGGACCGATGCAGGAACGCCGGGCGAGGCCTCGACATTGAGCAGATAGGCCAGCCGATGCCCGCGGATCCGCTCCTCGCGCCCGTCCGGGTGCTTGCGCCAGATCTTCAGCGGCACCTTGGAGACGTCCCCGGCGATGACGTTGCAGCATGCCGACACCGTGGCGTGGCGCTCCGCCAGAACCGCCGAGACCCGCGGCAGCCCCTTCACCCGGCTCGGCGCCGACCAGCCCAGCTCGGAAAGCCAGGCCCGCGGCTCGACCGTGCCGGACGGCTCAAGCGAGGCAACTGCCGTCACCGGCGGCTCGGTCCGCGCGGCAGGCAGCGGCGCGAGCGCCGGCCCCGCCGCCGCGCCGCCGAAGATACGTCTGATCAGGCTCATACCGTTTCGATCTCCCTCGACTTGCGCTTGCGCTCGGCCGCCTCGGCCCGCCCGACAGCCATGATCGCGGCCACGGCCGGGTCGATCCGGTTCGTCGATTTCGCCTTGTTCGGCTTGACGTTCTCGGCCGCGTCCTCGTCGCGATGGACGTTGCCCACGGCCCAGGCCAGCACCGGATTGCCATTGTGGCGCAGGCGCACCTGCGCCGCCGCCTGCTCGAAGCGCTTCATCGGCGAGGACATCGAGGCATAGCCCTGCCCGTGCTCGACCAGCGTGAAGCGGCGCTTCTCGAGTTCGCGTGCCACGTACTTCATGCCCCAGCGGTCATAGGCCAGCTCCTGCAGATCGAACTTCGCCCGGATCCATTCCAGCCGCTCGATGACCTGATCCTCGTCGATCACCCCGCCGCGGTGCACCTCGAGCCAGCCGGTCTGGTTCCACGCGATGTATTCGCGCTTCTCCTTCTGCGCCCGCGCGATGAAGCCCTTCGGTCCCGACGGCAGGAAGCTGTAGCTCAGCAGATAGATCAGCCCGTCCTTCGGCACCGCGACGCAGATCGAGGTGAGGTCCGTCGTCCGCGACAGGTCGAGCCCGACCCAGGCCGGCAGGCCATAGAGCATCTCGGGATTGAACGGTTCCGCCCCCTTGTCCCAGACGTCGCGCTCGATCCAGCTCTGCGCCCCCTCGGTCCACAGGTTCAGGTGCAGGCGGCGGAAGTTCGGCATCTTGCCAGCGATCGCCCGCGCCTCGTTCAGCATCTCGCGGAAGCGGTCTTCCCCGATCGCCACACCGAGGTTCGGGTTCGCCATCTTCCAGATCCGCGGATCGTCGATGTCGCAATCCTGCGGCGGCTCCGCCACATAGGCGAAGAAGGTGTCATCCTCGATGTCGCCGCGCAGCACCATCGCCGAGTAGTCCCGCAACTCGCCGCAGATCGTCGCCATGTCGGCGCCGGCCGTGGTGATCGCCCAGTCGATCGGCTGCGACCGCGCGATCATCGAGTTCACCACCACCTCGGCAAGCTCGCGGTCGGTCCAGCGGTGCACCTCGTCGCGCGCCACGAAATGCGGGTTGATCCCGTCCGCCGCGTTGCCGTCACGGCTCAGCGGCTTCACGAACCCCGAGGTCGGGCCGGTCTGGATCAGATGCTTGTTGCGCGTGTCCATGAACTCCGCCAGCACCGGCGCGGCCTTGATCATCCGCCGCAGCTCGTCGAACAGCAGACGCGCCTGGTCGCGCGTCGTCGCCGTGCAATAGCCCTGCGGTGCGGCCTCACCGTCGAAGAGCTGGGTGAACAGCATCGGCACCGCCGTGTCGGTGGTCTTGCCGTTCTTCTTCGCCACCTGGTGATAGGTCGAGCGAAAGCGCCGCAGGCCGTCCTCCTTCTTCCAGCCAAACACCGAGCCGTGCCGGAACGCCTGCCACGGCTCAAGCGCCAGTGGCTGGCCTGCCTTCGGCCCGGTCGTGTGCTTGATCATCTTCGCGAAGTTGATGATCCGGCTCGCCGCCTTGCAGTCGAACCGGAGCCCGCGATCACGCCCCGTCTCCAGATCGAGCAGGTGGCGCCGGCAGGCGAGCGTCACCAGCTCGCCCGCGATCTCCCGGCCCTCGACCACCGCGAGCGCATAGCGCGACACCGGGTGATCAATCGGTTCCATCGAGCTGCCGCATCAGGTCGTCGAACAGGTCGAGCTGCCCGCCAGACTTCAGCCGGGCAGCGTCGACGGGCGTCAGGCCGAAGCGTGCGGCCAGCTGGTTCATGGTGGTGACCGCATCCTGACGGAGCCCCCAGACCGCCCGCTTCTTCTGCTGCATCCCGTTCCGGGTCTGCACCTCATACCAGGCGCCGAAGGCCGCGATCTCGCCGGTGAACTTCAGGAAGTCGGCCGCCGCCTCGCAATAGACCGCGAACATGTCGGCGAAGCTGTCATCCCAATGCCCCTTCTGCACCACATGCGGAACGACGCGCTCCCAGACCGCCCGCCCCTCCGCGCTCATCTCCGACATCGGGTCCGGCACCGGCGCCGTCATGTCCCCCTTCATCGGGATCACGTTATCGAGCCTCGGCTTGCTTCCGCGCATCCGGGAACCTCCCATCACCCATTCGAAGTGGGCTTTTTTTGCCAATTCCAGCGGCGCAACAGAACGGATCCCGCCCCCGGTGTCCCGGCACGAGCCCCCAAAAACCGACCACCCCCCGGGGGGGCGGATCAGGTGTCGAATGCGCGCCACCACCGATCCACAGCCGCGCGCATCGCGTCCCGCGCATGTCTCCGTCCGGGATCCGCCTCGATCCGCGCCTTGCAGGTCCCGGCATCGACATCGAGGACGACAACCGAGGTCCGCGCCCCGAGCGCGCCGCACCACGCCAGGCGCTCGGCGCGCGACGGCGCCATGACGATCACCCATGCCGTGCCACCGGCCTTGCAGCACAGTGACCGCAGCGCCTCGTCGCGCAGACGAAACGCTGCCTTCACCTTCGCTGCGTCGTGCTCCCATGCCCGACCGCCGACCGCCTCAAGGGATCGGTCGAGATCGACGACGACATCGCCGGGCCGGGCCCGGTCCTGCACGTAGGTTGTCTTGTCGGCCGCCGGTGGGCCACAGACCAGAACAACCGGGATCGCCGAGGCCCGCAGCCCGGCGGGAATGCTCCAGCCCGGCCGATCGACCGCCCCGCCCCAGACCTCGCGCGCCGTCTTCCGGCTGTGGCAGCTCTTGCACAGCGCCTGCCAGTTCGACCTGTCCCACATCAGCGACGGGTCGCCACGATGCGGCACCACGTGGTCAACCTCGGTTGCCTCGACGACAAGCCCCACCTCGCCGCAATCAGCGCAAAGCGGATGCGCGTTCAGGAAGGCCAGCCGCGCCTGCTTCCAGCGCCTGGTGCGATAAAACTGCGCGCCGGCCCGCGCCACCGCCGAGTGCTTGGCCTGCTGCTTGCCCGCCGCGGCGCGCGCCTTCACCTCGGCCAGGTGTTCTGCACAATGCGCCTCCCCCTCGGCCGCGACCTCGTCGCAGCCGGGAGCCCGGCAAAGTTTGCGGATCATGGGGAGCGCTCCAAAACCAAGCGCCCGGTCGGGTTGGTTCCCGCCGGGCGCTCGTGTGGATCATGCTCATAGACATGCCGCCGACTGACTTAGTGGTCAAGCCCCTTTCTTCACCCACTCGCCCAGGTAGGTGCCCATGCGGTCCAGAGAGGCTGCAAGTGCCGTCCTGAGCGTGTCGAGGCTGCCGGTGCGAACCGACCACCCATGCGCCTCCAGAACCGCGCTCAGGTCCATGTCTTCCAGGCAGACCATGTCCACCAGCACCCGGTCGCGGATGATCGACGCGGCCACGCCGCCCCGGGCCGAGGGCCGCACCCGCCGCACCGCCAGCGCCGCGCCGTCGCCGATCCGGCCGCGCATCGCCGCAAGCTGGCGCGCCTCGGCAAGCCGCAGGTCGGTCACGTCGAGCCCCCGGCCCGAGCCGCCCGTCCGCCCTTCGAGGCTCGACAGCTTCACCGCGCCCGCCGCCTGACGTTCGACCAGCGTCCGATACTGCCGCCCCGTCGCGATCTGCAACGCGCTCAGCCCGAGCGGCTTGCGCGCCCGCAGCGCCGCCACCTCCATCCGGTCGAACACGTCGACGACCGAGGCCGCCTTGCGCGGCCCCGCCTCGCCCCGGGCCTGATAGCCGCGGATCAGCGTCGCCCGCGGCGCCTCGGCATCCCCCGCCGCCTCGACAAGGTGGAGCGTTCCCGCCCGCAGCGCCCCGCGCGCCGGCGCCACCGGGATCTCGGGACCGCAGCCCTCGGGCGCCGCCCCGCCCTGCAGCAGCGCTGCGCGCCGCCCCGCCTCGCTCATCGCAAGCCAGCGCGTCACCGAGATCGCCGCCGGCCGCACCGCCAGCAGCTCGCCAGCCGCCAGCCGCTGCGCCGCGCTCAGCCGCGCCCAGTCCTGCACCGACACCCCCACCGGCCGCGCCGCCTCTGCCATCATGCTCATGCCGCACCCCCGGTCTGCACCAGCTCGGCGATCCGGCGGCACCGCACGGCGGCCGCGGCCCGCTCGTCGCGCCAGCGCACCTGCTCGGGCGGAACCGCCCGGCCGGCCGCGAGCCGCTCCTCGATCAGCGTCATCTGCCGCGCATTGTCATGGCCCGCCTTGCGCAGCTCACCGACCATGAACTCGCCCGGCCACAGTCGCTTGCGGCGCAGGTAGTCGAGCAGCTCGGGCCCCCAGCCCTGCTCGATCGCGGCCGCGCCCATGCGGTGCGAGAACGCCCGCCGCATCAGCGGCGACACGCTGTCATCGCGCGGCGGCTGGATCTGTCCGGCCCAGTCGAGGATCCGGTTCGCGATCGGCAGCCGGTCCAGATCCTTGCCCGCCGGGTTCGCCGCCACCTGTTCCTCGAGCGCCTCGAGGCTGAGGCTGTCCATGTAGGCGAGCCGCGCGCAGAGGTCGCGGCACATCTCCTCATACTGCGCCCGCGTCAGGCTGCTCGGCCGCGCCAGCCCCCGCCGCGCCAGCGGCTCAATCAGCAATTCCCGCACCCGACGCTCGCCGGCTGCCTGTTCTGCACTGTCCATTCCACCTGTTCCCTTCTCATCGCATTGCCGAAGTTATCCACAGGCGCCGTTGCCCGGCCGTCACGGCCGCGTCTGTCTTTTCTTGTCTTTTCTTGTCTCTTCTTCTCTAGGCAGAACTGTCACACGACAGGCGTGACTGTCCCGGACTGTCCGTGACAGTCACAAACCGTCACGCGTGACACTCACCGGACAGTCACACCCCCGCCTAGAGCCATCTTTCCCGCCGCGCATGCAGCAGCGCCGCGCCATAGGACTGCCCGTCCCGCCGGCCGCGCACATTGGCGAGCATCCACTCGTCCATGCGCTCGATCAGCAGATCGCTGCCCAGAATGGCATCCGACAGCCCGAGCTTGCCCAACCCGTCGCGCAGCCGCTCGCGCCGCTTGCGCACCGCCGCCGCCTCCCGCGACATCTCGCGCGCCTCGCGCCGGTCGAGCGCATCGCGCACCTGCTCGAGAACGACCGGGTGCATCAGCCGCACCTCGTCGCCACACCGGCACCGTCGCCAGCCCCGGAACGGCCCGAACTCGGCGCGCCGCAGCTCGCCGATCCGCCGCCGCTCGACCCGCAGCATCACCGCCAGCTCGTCGTCGTCATCGGGCAAGGTCCCGATCGGGCTTTCCGTCTGCGACATGTCGAACAGCGCCCGCGCCATCCCCTGCGTCTCCCAGGACGCCAGCCGGAAGGTGCGCGAGGACAGCCAGCGGTGATGCCACCACTTCACGAAGGAATGCGCGTCGAGCCGCTCGTCGCGGCCGATCGGATATTCCTCGAGCTCGTCCATCGGCACGAGCCGCGGCCTTGCCGGATCGATCATCTCGTCACCTCCCGCGCACGAACCCCCAAAGGGGCGCGGCGGGATCGACCCGCCGCGCCAGTTGGCCGGCCTGCCGTGCGGCGCCCGTGGACAGGGTCGCAGGCCGGCGGGAAATCCGAGGTGCCGCTCATTGCAGGCATTCCGCCCGAGCGCACATCAGCCGAGAGACGGAACGCGCTCATGCTTCCTCCCCATCGACGGCGGCAGCGAGGCGGTCGATCGCGCCGCGGGCCTCGTGCACTTCCTTGCGTGCCCGCGCCCGGTTGCCCCGCCCCGAGGCAAGATCGGCCACCGCACCAACCGCCTCGCCCACCTCGCGCGCCGTCTCCGACACGCACAGCATGAGGTCGATCGCCTCGGTGGTTTCGGGCAGGCTGCGCGCCAGCCAGCGCCGCACGACCGGGTCGCCCACGGCATCCTCAAGCGCCATGATCTCGACCAGCGGCCAGTCCAGATGCCCCGCCAACCGCTTCGAAAACGTGCCCTTGCGCATCGAGAAGCCCGAGCCGTCCAGCGCGATGCCGAGGCGCGCGTCGACGAAGCGCGCCGCGTTCTCCACCCCGCCCACACGCGACACCAGCGCGTGCATGAACTGGTTGATCATCACCCGGTCAGACATGGGACACCTCCGAGGAATGCTGATGCCAATTGCGGCAAGCGCCTCGGGCCGTGACCGCCGGAGAAACCGGGATTCCGTGACGCGCGCCCGCGGCTATGAGAAAGCTCTGGCATGGGAAAGCGCATGCACGGCTCGAACCAAGGATGGCAACCGGGGTCATCATGCGGCCTCCTCGCGGAGCGGCGGATGCGCGGCCATGTAGCGGCGCACGCGGTCGACACTCGACAGCGTCGGGCTCGACCGGCCCGCGCGCCATGCGTCCCAGGTGCCCCATTTCGCGTTGATCGCAGACCGCAGCACCGCCTGAGGCGAGCGCCCGGTGGTGTTAGCGTAAGCAGAGAGGTCGAGGATGAGCTGTTCCATGGGCACTATGGTATGGGGGATTTCCCCCATATTGAAAAGGGGGAAGACCCCCATAGCCCCAACGCCACTTGTGGGGCATCTTCCCCATATGCAGAAACAGAACCTCGACGCCTTCGCGCGCGGCCTCAAAATCATCATGGATGCCGAGGGGTGGAAGATGAAACCGCTCTCCGAAGCCGCCGGCATGGGAGAATCCGGCATTCGGGACCTGTTCCGCTACTCCTCGGCCCCCAAGGTTTCCAATGCCTATGCGATCAGCCAAGTTCTCGGGCGCACGGTCGACGAGATCATCCAGATCGGGAAGTCCGGGCTGCTGTCAGATCGCCCTGAGGTGCCAGTCATCGCCGTCGCCGGTCGCGTCGGCGCCGGGGCAGAGGTCTACCTGGTCGACGCCTACGGCAAGGGGAACGGCCTGTTTCATGTCGCCTGTCCACCACAGCTCAATCCGCACGGTATCGTTGCGGTCGAGGTCGAGGGCGACAGCATGTCCCCCGCCTATCCACCCGGCACGATTCTGTTCTACAGCCGGGAGGCCCTCGGGGTTCCGACCGAGGCCATTGGCCGGGTTTGCGTGTGCGAGGACGCCAGCGGCAGGGCGTGGGTGAAGCATATCAAGCCGGGGCTCGAGGAGGGAACCTTCTCCCTTATCTCGCTGAACCCGCACCACGACCCGCAGCATGGCGTCCGGCTGCAGTGGGCAGCCCCGGTTAAGTTCAGCCTGCCGCCTGAGTTCGTGAAGATAGTTGGCTGAGAAGCCCCTGCCCCTTCGGCCCTTAGCGGACTTTGACGCAGGAGACCTTGGCTGCAGTGCGGCTCCTGAAAGCAGACGTCCAACGCTGGCCATCAAGATTTTTCTGGCACACGGATAACATCCTTGGAATAGTGCCGCTGAATAGCGTTTGAGGTGACGAAGTGAGACCGATAATCAACAGAACCCGCGTTTTTTCTAGTTCTTTATTGATTGATTTTGAGAGCGAAGGATTTCCCACAAGTATCGGTCCCGCGAATGGCTTTCAGTTTTTATCAACAACCTGGCGTGAGATACTATGGGCCGCCTTAACCGTTGGGCGCCCGAGCATAAGCTTTATCTTTCAGCATGGATTGGCCTCGCTGTTCGAAGCACTCTACCGTATCTCTCAGATGCGCATGGCACTAACCCAAGAAACCTTTAGTCAACATCTTTATCGAACCAACGCCTTTCGCCAGCTCGATCCAACCGAGAAGGGTGCAGTGAGCTACGCACTGGGTATGACCTTCTGTAAGCTCTTTGCGCACAAGTTGCTGAACACTCATTGGCTGCTTCACCTTGATGTATTCAAAGACCAACTAAACCCAGAATTGCTCACGGGGAAATCTCGACCTGACCTTGTCGGTCAGAATGATGCAGGGGACTGGCACGCCTTTGAGAGTAAAGGACGGTCAAGCTCCCCAAATGATGATGCAAAGAAAAAGGCTAAGCAGCAGGCGCAAAGGTTGGTTCGCGTTGACGGCCAAGATTGCCGCCTGCACATTGGTGCAATTTCTTTCTTCCGGGGCGAAACTTTAGAGTTTTATTGGCGTGACCCTGAGCCGATCAAAGAGGAGCCACTTGAGGTGAGACTCCCAGAAGATGCTTGGAAACACTATTACCTTCCAGCGTTGGCGTTTAGCCAAACCGAAGGATTGGATGAGCCTAACGGCACCGACGAAATCGGCATTTCTGTAGAGATTGCTCCACACATCTATGAGCTACTTGTGCAAGGAGAGTGGTCCAAAGCCAAAGAGCTAGCTGACAGGAGCCGCCAAGAGTTGACTGAGCAAGGCTACTTTCCTGATGGCATCAAGCTTGCGGTGGGAGAAAACTGGGCCAAAGGCCATGGTACGTTCAAGTAAGTCAAAAATTTGCGGCCTTAATTCGGCCCCAAGCTGCCGTTCAAACGCCTCTCCGGGAGGGTCCGCTTTGCGCCCCCCATCTGGCCGTTCCCGGTCAAAGTTGGGCGTCCTGAAAGCTGCCTTTGGCCGCAGCACCTGCCAAGGCCCACTATGCGGGCGGATTTGCCCTTCAATCCCGGCTCTCGAAGCTCTACCTGAGCAGTCGCAGTCGGCCAATCTCAGCCTTGGCGAGTGATGGTTTCCACTACGACAGCCACGACCATCTCCGCACCCACCTCACGGACTTCATGGCGGCCTACAACTTCGCGCGGAGGCTCAAGACCCTCAGCGGCCTCACACCCTAAGAATACATCGGCAAAGTCTGGACTTCAGAGCCGGACAGATTCATCGTTGACCCGATCCACCAGATGCCGGGACTGAACACCTAACTCAGTGCTAATCTTGGGAATGGGCAGTTAACATGTTATAGTAATGTCGGTGCCCAGGCGCTTTCTGTGATCAAGATCTATCATGAGGAAACCGATTATGCCGATCCATTTCGATACCGCATTCTCGTTCGACGATCCCTCCGTCAAAGCCTTCCTTTTCGATGGCAGCGCGGCGTCCTACACTGCCAAGCCACCGCAGCCGGCGGGGTTCGGTCACGACTCGCAGGACCGCCGACCCAGCGGTGAGCCGGTCACCGCGATCCAGGACATCGTATTTCTGGTCCAGGAATGGTGGCAGCTTCTGCAGGCGGGCAGCGGCGCGGGCGTCCACCGGGTCGTGGTCGCGATGGAGCAGCGGGTCGAACTGAGCGTCAGCTACTGGGCCTTCTTCCGCGACGGATTGTCGGACGCGGCAATCGCCGAGGGGCGGGCGCTGCTTGCGTCCTACGATCCGGCGAGCGACGGCAACGACGTCGAGGCTTGGGTGCAGGCGCATATCGGGCCGAACCTGCAACTCGACGATTTCGTCCTCGATACCGCGGTGACGCTGCGCAAGATCGACCAGCCGCAGGAGCGCGACATCAGCCAGCGCGACGCGCTGTTCGCGCTGCTCGGCGTCGGCGGGGGCGAGCCGCCGCACAGCGAGATCCCGGTCGTGGGCGATTACTCGCTGCCGCAGTGGGGGCACGACCACCAGCTAGACCTCGTCCTGATCCGCACTGCGGTCTTGCAGGAGGACAGCGCGCCGCCGCTCGATCCGACGACCGGCAAGGAGGTCGCGCCGGGCCACGCGACGGACCCCATGGAGGTGGGCAGGGCGATCGATGACGTCCTCGGCCAGGTCGTCCCGAGCAGTTGCGGCCAGATGAAGCGAGAGCAGTTCGGGCTGTTGGCCCTCGCCGCCTGGCCCGAGTTCAAGATCAGCTGGACGCGAATCCGCATCCGGATCGGCTGCAGCTCGATCAGCATTTCGGTGCCGATGCTGCATGTCCGGCTCAGCAAGCTGGTGTTCTACGTCTATTACTCGCTGCCGAGGAACCTTGGTCGCACCGTCTTCAAGATCGCCGAGACCTGCGCGATCCGCTCAGCGTTGGGAAGCGCGGTGATCGGTATCGTCACCACCAACATCGCGGCGGCGGTGGGCAGTTTCACCCCGCTGTTCGAGCGCTGCCTCGAACGCGAGGTGGTGAACTGCATCCACCCGGGCCTGATGCTGCTGAAGGAGCCGGGCGACTGGGTGCCGCCGGACTGAGCGGGCCCGGTGACCGAAAACGCCCGCCGGTCGGCCGACCGGCGGGCGCTCTCATCAGACAGGACAAGCCACGCTCAGGCGTTGGCTTCGCGGATCTTCTCGGCGGCTTCCTTGTTGTAGGCGATGCCCTTGGCCTCGAAGAGCTGGTCGAGCTCGCCCGACAGCGTCATCTCGGTGACGATGTCGCAGCCGTCGACGAATTCGCCCTTCACGTAGAGCTGGGGGATGGTCGCTTATCCGAAAGTCTGCTCTCACGAAGCCGCGATGCAGCGGCCAATTCAGGACCCAGGTTGGCAATTGCTCGGGAGCGGCGGGGTCGGTCGGCTTGCGCGATGTCCGCTTCGGTCAGTCAGCATCCCGGACCTGCCATTCCGCAATCGGCCCCAAACCGGCCATTCGCGCCCACCGCAGCGAACAGCCGCTCACCGCCCACATCAACCGCATGCCCTCGCCCCACACCGCTGAGGCCACCAGTGCCGTCGAGGTCTGGTAACGGCCGGCACCAACCCATTCCCAGAATGTCTGGCTACCTGCTGAACTTCCGTTCTCAAGGCTGATTCTTCGCCGACCAGAAAGAGGGGTATTTCCCCATTGTTCTTGACATGGGGATTTTCCCCCATTTAGTATCCCCCCATCACCCGCCGCTGACACCCACCCTGGGCCGATCGCGGGATCACCGATGGAGGATCACATGGGAAAGACCCGCCTGCACGTTTCCGACATGCTGCTCGCGGCGCTGATCTGCGCTGGCAGCCTGGTCATCGCCCGCGCCGCGCTCGACACCGCGCTGGCGCTGCCCCACCTCAGCGCCGGGGCGCTGGCCTGATGGTGCTGCCCGTCTCCCCCCTCGCCCGCCTGCTCGACCGGCTCACACCGCTTGAGCCGGAAGACCGCGTCGACGCGATCGTCGGCGAGATCACCGCGACCGGCGCCGGCCAGCTCGAGCTGGACTGGCGGCCCGCCTGGAAATGGCCGCCCGGCTTCGTAGTTGAGCTGGCCGGCGGCAAGATCGAGCTGCACGGCATCGAGGCCACCGGCCCCGACCTTGCCACGCTCTGCGCGCGCTGGATCGCCGCGGCGGTCGATGCCGCCCCGCTGGCCGAGGCCCGCGCGCGCCTCGCGCTGACCGGCTGATTGTACGGCGCGGGCGCCGGGACCTCCCCGCCGCCGCCCGCGCAGCCGCGACCCCGGCGGCGCCACCACTCACGATGACCACAGCTGCCGCCGGGGCAGTGATCCGGGCATGTCGCCCGGTGCGGGCGGGATTGCATTCGGCTGGCACCCGCCCGCCAACCCCTCACGGAGGATCCGATGTTCATGCCCCCCGCCCCCGATCCCCAGAACTCCACCCCGGCCCAGATCCCGGGCGGCAGCGAGACGCAGGCCAGCATGGCCAGCCTCACCGCCATGCCGCCGGTCAACACGGGCGGGCGGATCCCGGTCAAGAACACGCCGGCCGACGTGGCGGTTGGGGATCATCTCTACAACGTCACCGCCGAAGAGCTGCGCCAGTTCATCGAGCAATTCGAGCACCTCGAAGCCGAGAAGAAGGACATCGCCGAGCAGCAGAAGGACGTGATGGCCGAGGCCAAGGCGCGCGGCTACAACACCAAGGTGATGAAGATCATCATCGCGCAGCGCAAGCGTGACCGCGACGATCTGGCCGAGGAAGAGGCTACCCTCGACCTCTACAAGGCCGCCTTGGGGATGGTCTGATGGAACAGCCCCACCACGTCAGCCTCGCCCCGCTCCTCGAGGCGCTGCGCCTGCGGCCTGACGATCCGCGCGTAGAGACGGCGCCGCCTCGCGACGTCATCACCCCCGCCCGCCGACTACGCCGCCGCATCCCGGTGCTGGTCGTGGCGCTGCGCGAGATGCTGGCGGAGGGGCGCGCATGACCGCTCTGCGCGTCCTGATCGGCTGCGAGCGCTCGGGCATCGTGCGCCGCGCCTTCGCGGCCCGCGGGCATGATGCCTGGTCGTGCGACCTCGCCCCGGCCGAGGATGGCAGCAACCGGCACATGGTCTGCGATGTGCGCGAGGCGCTTGGCCTCGGCTGGGATCTGGCCGTCATCTGCCACCCGCCCTGCACGCGCCTCGCCAACAGCGGCGTGCGCTGGCTGACCACCCCACCGCGAAATCCGCCCGACGAGGTCACCGCGGCCGAGCGCGCAGCCTGGCGCGGGCTCGATGACGCAACCCGCCTGCAGATCATGTGGCGCCTGCTCGATGAGGGCGCGGCACTCTTCTCGGCGTGCTGGAGCGCTCCGGTGCCGCGGATCGCGATCGAGAACCCGGTGATGCACAAGCATGCCAAGGCACGGATCCGCGAGTTCCGCCCCTTTGCGCAGAGCGTGCAGCCCTGGCAATTCGGCACCGATCCCGCCGGCCCGGACAATGTCACGAAGCGCACCTGCCTGTGGCTGCGCGGCCTGCCGAAGCTCACGGCCACCGGCACGCTCGACGGCAGCACCGCGCGCGATGAAATCCACCGCGCCCCGCCCGGCCCCGGGCGAAAGGTCTTCCGCAGCCGGTTCTTCCCCGGCCTCGCGGCGGCCATGGCCGAGCAATGGGGCGATCACGCCCTCGAAGAGATCAGGAGGATCGCATGAGTGGTGCACATGAAATGCCTGCCCGGATATGGGCGAACGCAGCTGGGATGAATGGTCGCGGGCGCCTCGTCGGAGCATGGAGAGATGGGGAGAGGCTGGATTTCGACCATTACTGCAATGAACGCCTCGGCATCACAGAATACCGCCGAGCAGACATCACCCCCACCACTGCAGAGGCCATGCGCTGCCCCAAGGTGCGGGTGCTGGTTGAGGCAGCCCGCACGGCGCTGACCGAAATCGCAGCGATCAGCAGCGGGCCGATCCGCCGCATCGCACTGGATGCGCTCGACAAGATGGAGGGAAGTGATGGCAAGGCATGACCTCTTGACGATTGAGGCCGCGGCAGCGGAACTTGGCGTCCCGATGCGAAGCCTGCGTAATGCTGCAGAGACTCACGGCTATCTCGTGCGGATGGGCCGTGCCGTGCGGATCGAGAAAGATAGCCTTGGGGAATTGATTCAGAAATGCCGAGACCAGCAAAAGGCGCACGCCTCCACAAGTTCTCCCACCGCCCGCACTGGTATATCCGAGACACCGGACAGCCAGATCAGTCAACGGGCTGCATCAGCCGCGCAGATGCTGAAAAAGCCCTCGCCGCCTACATCGCGACCAAGGGACGGAAAAGTGCTGCCGCTGACGCGCACGAAATAGCCGTGGCCGAGGTGCTGACTATCTACGCAGAGGAATACGCACCGACCGTCGCAGCACCGGAGAGGATCGGATATGCGATCGATGCGCTCCTGCCATTTTGGGGCGCACTCAAAGTCGCAAATGTGAGGGGCGAAACCTGCCGGCGCTACGCCAAGGCACGCCGCACGACGCAAGGATGCACCGATGGCGAAAGCAGGCCTGTCTCGCCCGCCACCGTGCGCCGCGAGCTTGGAACGCTGCAAGCTGCGCTGAATTACTGCCACCATGAAGGTTACATCCTGTCCGCGCCGGTCGTGACGCTGCCAGACAAGACTGCGCCGCGCGAGCGCTATCTGACGCGCCCAGAGGCGGCGCGGCTGATCTGGGCAGCATACCGCGGCCACAAGGCGGCACACGTTGCTCGGTTCATCCTGATCGGCCTCTACACCGGGACGCGAAAAGATGCGCTCCTGCGCATGGGATTCGCGCCGAACACGGTCGGAGGCTGGTTCGATCTTTCGAACGGAATCATGTATCGGATGGGGGAAGGTGAGCGGGCGACCAACAAGCGTCGGGCCCCTGCACCGATCCCGCGCAAGCTGCTCGGGCATCTCAAGCGCTGGAACGCGCACGGCGCTCGGTGGGCGGTAGAATACCAGGGGGCGCGGGTCGGAGACATCAAGAAGGGCTTCGCCAAAGCGGCGGCCGCGGCTGGTCTGGATAACGTGACGCCGCACACCCTCAAGCACACCGCGATCACCTGGGCGCTGCAAGGCGGAGCTGACAAATGGCATGTCGCCGGTTTCTTCTCAACCAGCATCGAGACAATCGAGAGAGTTTACGGACACCACGCACCCGACCACATGGAATCAGCGAAGAACGCGCTGGATGGTGTGTCAAGGGCTGCAAACCGTTACAAGTAACAGATATCGCCGCGAACGCGGCGACCAAGATAGATCATAACTGTTTGATTTTATTGGTGCACCCGACAGGATTCGAACCTGTGGCCTCTGCCTTCGGAGGGCAGCGCTCTATCCAGCTGAGCTACGGGTGCAGCGCCCGTGCTGGATAGCCGATTGCCGCGGGGCCTGCAACGGGCAATCGCGCGGCGCGGAAAAGTTCCGCGCCGCACCAAAGCTCAGCTCAGCTCAGCAGCTCGTGGCAAAGCTCGAGGGCGGAGACCAGCGCGTCAACCTCCTCGCGGGTGTTGTAAAGCCCGAAGGAGGCGCGCGCGGTGGCGGTCAGGCCAAGGCTCGTGAGCAGCGGCATCGCGCAATGCGTGCCGGCCCGCACCGCCACCCCGCGCTTGTCGAGAATCGTCGAGATGTCATGCGGATGCGCCGGCCCGTTCAGGGTCATCGAGAAGATCGCGCCCTTGTCCGGCGCATTGCCCTGGATGTTGAGCCAGTTCAGCCCCGAGAACTTCGCCTGCGCATAGTCGCGCAGCGCGGCCTCGTGCGCCGCGACATTCTCCATGCCGAGGCCCATCAGGTAATTCAGCGCGACACCAAGGCCCACCTGCTGCACGATGCCGGGCGTGCCCGCCTCGAAGCGCAGCGGCGGTTTCGCATAGGTCACGGCATCGCGGGTCACGGTGTCGATCATGTCGCCGCCGCCCAGGAAGGGACGCATCTCCTCCATCCGCTCGCGACGGATGAAGATCGCCCCGGAACCGCTTGGCCCGTAAAGCTTGTGCCCGGTGATTGCATAGAAGTCGCAGCCGAGGTCGGCGACGTCGACCGGCGCGTGCACCGCGCCCTGCGAGCCGTCGACCAGCACCGGCACGCCCTTCGCATGCGCCCCCGCCGCAATCGCCTTCACATCGACCCGGGTGCCGAGCACATTCGACATGTGGGTGACGGCGACGAGCCGGGTCTTCGGCCCGATCGCGGCGATCACCTTCTCGGGGTCGAGGCTGCCGTCGGCCTCGATCTCGACCCATTTCAGCACCACGCCCTGGCGCTCGCGCAGGAAGTGCCAGGGCACGATATTGGCGTGGTGCTCGAGGATCGACAGCACGATCTCGTCGCCCGGCTGCAGCCGCGGCGCGGCCCAGGCATAGGAGACGAGATTGATCGCCTCGGTCGAGCCGGTGGTGAACACGATCTCCTCTTCCGAGGGCGCGTTCAGAAAGCGCGCGACGGTGCCGCGCACGCTTTCGTATTTCTCCGTCGCCACATTCGAAAGGTAATGCAAGCCGCGGTGAACGTTCGCATAATCCTGTTCGTAGAACTGCGTCATCGCGTCGATCACACAGCGCGGCTTTTGCGCCGAGGCGCCGTTGTCGAGATAGACGAGCGGCCGGCCGTTGACCTCGCGCGCGAGGATCGGGAAGTCGGCCCGGATGCGGTTCACGTCATACATCGGCGGTCCTTTCAGAGGGGGGTCGGGACCGGCACGATCCCGAGCGAGAGCAGCAGCATGCCGAACAGCATCGCCGAGCCGAAGAACACCGCGATCACCCCGAAGGCGACCTTGAACAGGGTGTCAAAGCCATGCAGCGCGGCGGTGAATTGCGTCAGCAGCCAGAACAGCAGCCCGATCAGTGCCAGCGTGCCAAGCACCGAGACGAGCGGAAAGAAGACCATCACCAGGATCTGCACCACCTGGCCGAGGATCAGCAGAAACTCGATCCAGACCACGAGGATCAGCGCATCGGCGAAGCGGCCGGTGCCGCCGAACTGCCGGCCGAAGAAGGCCATGGCGCCGGCGGCGTAGAGCATCAGCGCGCCCTGCACCAGCGCCATCGGCAGCGGGTTCGTCGGCGGGCCGAGGTCGACCTTGGTGACGAAGGAAAACAGCAGCTCGGCCGCGGTGCCAAGCGCCGCCGACAGCGCCATCACCGCGCCAAGCGCGGTGAACCGCGCCGACATCGGCAGATCGAGCGCGATCAGGAACCGCGCCACCTCGCGCGGCGCCTGCAGCGAGCGCAGGACGAGGGTCGTCAGCATCGGACGTTCCATCACCCGGCCTCGAATTCCGCAACGCGCATCCCTGCACCCCAGATCGCCAGGAAGGCCACGAAGACGAGCCCGGAGATCAGGCCGAGCTGCACCCCCTGTCCGAGGAATCCGGCCACCAGCCCCTGCAGCAGCATCAACGGCGAGACCGCGAGCAGCGCCCAGAACAGCGCGATGCGCGCGCCATACCAGCTGCCCCTGGCCCCGAAGAGCCTGGCCACCAGATGCGCAAGTGCGGCGAGCGCGTAGAAGGCCGGCACGGTCGCGAGCAGCGCGATCGCCGTGCCGACCAGCAGCACCGTCATCGGCTGATCGGGATGCTCGAAGCTCTGCCGTGACAGCTGCGGCCACTGGCCGACGAAGATCACCACCAGCGCCGCCAGCAGCAGCGTCAGCGCCCGCGGCTCGGAGCGGGTGCGGGCCAGATGGCCGCGCACCACCGCACGCGGCGCGCGGTAGCTGCGCAAGATGTCGTCGACCGCTGCCATCTCAGCCCCGGTGCCGCGCGAGCCAGGCCTCGAGCCGGGCGACGATCTCGTCCTTCAGCGCCGCGTCCTCGATCTCGCCGATCGCATCGGCGAGGAAGGACAGCACGAGCAGCGCCCGCGCCTCCTCGACCGGCACGCCGCGCGAGCGCAGGTAGAACAGCGCCGTCTCGTCGAGCGCGCCGGTGGTCGAGCCATGCGAACACTTGACGTCGTCGGCATAGATCTCGAGCTCGGGCTTGCCGAGGAACTGGCTGTCGTCGTCCATCAGCAGCGCCTGGCTGATCTGATAGCCGTCGGTCTTCTGCGCGCCGGGCTTCACCAGGATCTTGCCCTGGAACACGCCCACCGCGCCGTGCTTCAGCACCTTCTTGAACACCTGCCGGCTTTCGCCGTTCAGCGCATCATGGGTGATGAAGACGGTGTCGTCATGGTGGAAGGCGCCGCCGGCGCCATCGCCAAGCGCCGCCCCCGCGACATGAGCAACGGCATTGTCGCCCGCAAGCGTGAGCACGCATTCGTTGCGGGTCAGCACGCCGTTCACGGTGAGGGTGAAGCTCTTGAACAGGCCGCGCGCCGCCACCCGCGCGAAGATATGGGTGATCGCGCGGCGGTCGTTGTCACGGCCCTGGGCGCGGATGTGGTGGAAGCGCGCGCCTTCGCCGACCTCGACCTCGAGCACCTTGTTGAACCGCGCGCCGGCCGGTCCGTTCTCCAGCAGGGTCAGCTCGGCGCCGGGCTCGAGCTTCACGCAATGGTGCAGGATCGGGTCAGAAACATCTGATTCATGGATATAAATCAGATTGACAGGTTTCGAGGGGCGGCCGCTCACCCGGATCAGCACGCCATCGGTTGCGGCGGCTGTGTTCAGCGCCGCGAAAGGGCGTTTCACCGGGGTCTGGCCGGCCTCCTCGAGGCTGCCATAGAAGCCCGCGGCCCAGCCCAGCTCCGCCGTCTCGGCCAGGCGGGTGATCTCGATCCCCTCGAGCACGAACGGGTCCGAGGCCGCCGCGTCGAACACGCCGTCGCGGAACACGATCTTCAGCCGGTCGAGCCCGTCGAAGACCGGCACCTCGTCGGTCACGAAGGGCGCCGCCGGAACCGGGTCGGCCGCGCTCAGATCGGCGGCCCGGGTCCAGCGCCAGTATTCGTCGCGCCGCCCGGGCAGGCCCATGGCGGTCAGACGATCGAGCGCGCCGCGGCGCGCCTTGGCCGCGAAGCTGCCCGCCGGGATCGCCAGCGCCCCGAGCCGCGCATCAAGCGGCGTCGCCTTTTCCACCGCCGACATCACACCGCCTCCGCGATGCCGTGGGCCTTGAGGATCTCGGCATAGCCGTTCTTTTCGACCACGAGCGCAAGCTCGGGCCCGCCGGTCTGGATGATCCGGCCGTCGGCCATGATGTGCACCACGTCCGGCTTGATGTGATCGAGCAGGCGCTGATAGTGGGTGATGACGAGGAACGAGCGCTTGCCGTCGCGCAGCGCGTTCACCCCATCCGCCACCAGCCGCATCGCATCGACGTCGAGGCCCGAGTCGGTCTCGTCGAGGATGCACATCGTCGGTTCCAGCATCGCCATCTGCAGGATCTCGTTGCGCTTCTTCTCGCCGCCCGAGAAGCCGACGTTGACCGGGCGCTTCAGCATCTCGGCGTCGATCTTCAGCGTCTTCGCCTTCTCGCGCACGACCTTGAGGAATTCACCGGCCGAAAGTTCGTCCTGCCCGCGCGCCTTGCGCTGCGCGTTCACCGCGGTGCGCAGGAAGGTCATGTTGCCCACGCCCGGGATCTCGACCGGGTATTGGAAGGCGAGGAACAGGCCCGCGGCGGCACGCGCCTCGGGCTCCATCTCGAGCAACTCCTCGCCGTCGAGCAGCGCCGAGCCGTCGGTCACCTCATAGCCGTCACGACCCGAGAGCACATAGGAAAGCGTCGACTTGCCCGAACCGTTCGGGCCCATGATCGCGTGCACCTTGCCCGTTTCGACCGTCAGGTTCACGCCCTTCAGGATGACCTTGTCCTGTTCTTCAAGTTTGACGTGCAGGTTTTTGATTTCAAGCATGTTTTCCGTCCTTCGGATGGCGGGCGCCGGTCACAGCGGGCGCAGGTAGGTGGCGATAATCTGGCCGAGTTTCGCGGGCTCGATCACGGTGGGTTCCGCGCTGAAGACGGCCATCCGGCCGACCATTCCGCCCAAGGGGCAGAAGGCCTCCATCGCGTGATATTGTTCGCGCCCGGCGTAATCGTCCCACAGGATGGTCACCGGGCGGGTGATGCGGAAGAGCGTGGTGAGAAAGCACGCCGCACGGAAGCGGCCGTCGATCAGCACCACGTCGGGGTGGAGAAAACCGGGACGGTCCCAGACCGAGAGCGCATAGCCCGGCCAGGCACGGAACTGGCGCTCGGTCTTGGGATAGCCCCATTCCTTCGTCGGGCCGATCTTCGCGTGATGCAACTCGACCCGGCCCGCGGGCGGGGTGGCGGCAAACCAGGCGCGCATGCCGGCCAGCCATTTCGCATCGCTCTCGACCGAGAACACGGTCTTGCCCGGCAGCTCGGCCGCGAGCGCCGTCGAGCCGCCCGAGCCGTATTCGAGGATGACATCCGCCGCCTCATAGGCCGCGCGCACGGCCCCGGCCTCGGCCGCGGGCAGGGTCAGCACCGGGCGCACCGGGGCGGGTTTCGCGGGCTTTGCCATCACGCGCCCTCCCCGGTCCGGCGGTGCAGGCTCAGAAGGTGAAGAGCTTTTCCCGGAAGACGAGGCTTGCGGGCGCGGTCGCCGCCTGCGCGCTTTCGACCCAGCGATAGGTGAAGGCGAAGCCGGCCTGATCGGGCGCCCAGAAGGCGAGATTGTGCAGCGTCATCGCCGCAAGCACCACGCCCGCAACCTGCGCCGTCCAGAGCCCGGTGCCACGCAGCCGCAGCGCCAGTCCAAGCGCCACGGCCAGCACCAGCCCGCAGCCGATCCCGGTCAGCATCGCGCGGTCGCTCAGCACCTGCCCGGCCTCGGGCAGCGAGAAAAACCGCGCCCGCAGCGCCACCGAGGCGGCATAGGAGACCATGCCGAGCGTGACGCAGAGCGCCATGGCCAGCGGCGAGGCCGCGCCATGTGGCGCCGGCGCCCGCACCCCGGCAAAGTCCTCGGCCGAGCGCACGAGAACCTCCTCGGCGCCCACATGCAGCACGACACGGCCCTTGGTGCGCGCGCGTTCCCGCTCGATCCGGCCCAGCCGTTCGTTGAAGGATGCCGTCGAAATGGTCATGCGCCGCCCCCGTCCAGGTGTTGTCGTCCGGAAGGAACCCAACACCCGGATCTTGCCGGAATTGCGGCAAGCGCGCGGGAAAAGCGTGACCTGCGGCGGCGTGTCTCACCCGACCGACCCTTCGAGGCTGATCGCGACAAGGCTTTGCGCCTCCATCGCGAATTCCATCGGCAGCGCCTGCAGCACCTCGCGGCAGAAGCCGTTCACCACCAGCGCCACGGCCTCTTCCTCGTCCATGCCGCGGGCGCGGCAATAGAAGAGCTGATCGTCGTCGACCTTCGAGGTGGTGGCCTCGTGCTCGACCCGGCTCGAGTTGTTCTTCACCTCGATGTAGGGCACGGTATGGGCGCCACATTTGTCGCCGATCAGCAGGCTGTCGCATTGCGTGTAGTTGCGCGAATTCGTGGCGCGCGGGTGCATCGAGACGAGGCCGCGATAGGTGTTCTGCGCCTGTCCGGCCGAGATCCCCTTCGAGACGATGCGCGAACGGGTGTTCTTGCCCAGGTGCACCATCTTCGTGCCGGTGTCGGCCTGCTGATAGTTGTTGGCGATGGCGATCGAGTAGAACTCGCCCTGGCTGTCATCGCCGCGCAGCACGCAGGACGGGTATTTCCAGGTGATCGCCGAGCCGGTCTCGACCTGGGTCCACATCACCTTCGCCCGCGCTTCGCGGCAATCGGCGCGCTTGGTGACGAAGTTGTAGATCCCGCCCTTGCCGTTCTCGTCGCCGGGAAACCAGTTCTGCACGGTCGAATATTTGACCTCGGCATCCTCGAGGATGACGATCTCGACCACCGCCGCGTGCAGCTGTGCGGTGTCGCGCTTCGGCGCGGTGCAGCCTTCGAGATAGCTCACATAGGCGCCGCGGTCGGCGATGATCAGCGTGCGCTCGAACTGCCCGGTGTTCTCGGCGTTGATGCGGAAATAGGTGCTGAGCTCCATCGGGCAGCGGGTGCCCGGCGGGATGTAGACGAAAGAACCGTCCGAGAACACCGCGGCGTTCAGCGTGGCATAGAAGTTGTCGGTCTGCGGCACGACCGAGCCGAGGTATTTCTTCACCAGCTCGGGGTGGTCCTTGATCGCCTCCGAGATCGAGCAGAAGATCACCCCGGCCTCGGCGAGCTTCGCCTTGAAGGTGGTGCCGACGGAAACCGAATCGAAGACCGCATCGACGGCGACCTGACGCTCGCCCTCGGGCATGTCCTCGGCGCCCTCGACACCCGCAAGGATCAGCTGTTCCTTCAGCGGGATGCCGAGCTTCTCATAGGTCGCCAGAAGCTTCGGGTCGACCTCCTCGAGCGAGCGCGGCTTCTTCTCCATGCTCTTCGGCCGGGCGTAGTAGTAGAGATCCTGGAAGTCGATCTTCGGCACGTCGAGCAGCGCCCAGTGCGGCTCCGCCATCGTCACCCAGCGACGATAGGCCGCCAGTCGCCACTCGAGCATCCATTCGGGCTCGTCGTTCTTCTTCGAGATCAGCCGCACGATGTCTTCGGAAATGCCCTTCGGGGCATAGTCCATCTCGATCTCGGTCTCCCAGCCGTATTTGTAGGAGCCCATGTTCTGGACCGTCTCGATGGTCTCGCGGTCCACGCCTTCGCGGATCTCAAGTTCCTGTTCCAACGCCGTCTTCCTTTCCGCGTCTGCGCCGGGCGCGTCTCAGCGCCTTGCGCGGTGTTTGCGAAGCGCCCCGAGGAATGCCTCGGCGAAGCGCAAAACCTCGTCCCGTCCGATCCCGGGGCCAAGCGAGATCCGCAGGGCCGAGGCGGAGGCCTCCTCTGGCCAGCCCATGGCGCGCAGCACCTTGCTCGCGCGGACCTTGCCCGAGGAACAGGCCGAGCCCGCGGAAACCGCGTAGCCCAGCAGATCCATCCGCATCACCTGCGTTTCCCCCTTCCAGCCGGGGCTGATGACCGAAAGCGTGTTGGGCAGGATCGCGGGCGCGTCTCCCTGCACCCCCGGTCCACCCTCAGCGATCTCCCATCCTGGAAAATAGACTTCTTTCGTCGGGTATTCCAGAGCATTCTTTAGAATATTTCTAACTTCGGCGACCTCGTCCCAGACCCCGGCCGCCAGATCGCGCGCCGCAGCCTCGGCGGCGGCGCCGAAGCCCGCGATGCCGATCAGGTTTTCGGTGCCGGCGCGGCGGCCCATCTCCTGCCCGCCGCCCTTCAACTGCGCCGCGATGTCGGTGCCGCGCCTCACGATGAGCGCGCCGATCCCCTTCGGCCCGCCGAGCTTGTGCGCCGAGACGATCCCCGCGGTCAGCCCGAGCCAGTTGAAGGCGAAGGGGATCTTGCCGAAGGCCTGGGTCAGGTCGCTGACCGCGAGCCCCTCGGGCAGGGTCTGGATCACCCCTGTCTCGGAATTGGCGAGCTGCAGCGTCGCCTGCGCGGGATCGGGCACGGCGACCCGGCCAAGCCCGTCGACGGCGAGGCTCGGCGCGCACCAGGCCTGCACCGCATCATGTTCGACGCCGGCGCAGGCAAGGTCGCGTCCGGTGAGTGCCAGCGAGGCCGCCTCGGTCGCGCCCGAGGTGAAGATCACATCCTGCCCCTCGGCACCAAGTGCCGCCGCGACCTGCGCCCGCGCCCGCTCGATCAGCGCCTTCGCCGCCCGCCCCTCGCCATGCACGGAGGAGGGATTGCCGGGCACCTCCATCGCCGCGACCATCGCCGCCTTCGCCTCGGGGCGCAGCGGCGTCGTGGCATTCCAGTCGAGATAGAGGCGCGACATCAGAGCGCGCTCCCGGCCCCGGCCGGGGATGCCTCCGGCGGGAGTATTTGGGCAAGGAAAAGCCGGGACGTATCAGAACCTGCCCCCGCGGCTTTTTCTTGGCAAAAATACTCCCCGCGGAGCGTCCCGCAGGTGCCGCCGGCGCTGCCCTCGGGCATTACTCGTCCACCACCGAGAACAGGCTCGGCACCGCCGGGCAGGGTTTCAGGCCGTTCTTCACCACATCCTCGAGCGTGGTCTGGTGCAGGAAGACGAAGACCTGCGCGCTCAGGCTTTCCCACAGCCGGTTCGACAGCGACTGCGCGCGCGAGCCCGAGATCCCCCCCGAGGCGCCGGCGCCGACATGCAGTGCCGAGACGGTCTCGTCCACCGCCTCGAAGATCTCGGAGATGCGGATGTCCTTCGGCTCCTTCGCCAGCCGGTAGCCGCCCCCCGGGCCGCGCACCGAGGCGACCAGCCCCGCCCGGCGCAGCCGCACGAAGAGCTGCTCGAGATAGGGCAGCGAGATGTCCTGCCGTTTCGAGATCTCGGCAAGCGAGGTCATCTGACCCGCGCCCACCATCGCCAGGTCGACCAGCGCCACCATCGCATAGCGCCCTTTCGTCGAAAGCTTCATCCTCCACCTCCCGCGTCGCCGCGAAATCCCTGCGCAAGCATTGACGCCGGGCCTTGGGCCGCTTAACTCGAAAGCACCCGAACCCCGGCATGATGCCGGGCCCGTTCGTCCTAGGGTGTCCGAGCGAAAGCGTCAAGAACGCGCGCCGCCGCACCCCCTTTGGACGCACGCGATTGAGCAGGCGAGAGACGATGCCCGAAGTCATTTTCCCCGGTCCCGAAGGTCGCCTCGAGGGCCGCTACCACCCGCAGCCCATCCCGGACGCGCCGATCGCGATCATTCTTCACCCCGATCCGAAATTCGGCGGCACGATGAACAATCGTGTCGTCTACAACCTGCATTACGCCTTCCACAAGATCGGCTTCACCGTGCTGCGCTTCAACTTCCGCGGCGTCGGCCGGTCGCAGGGCGAGTATGACGAGGGCATCGGCGAGCTGTCGGATGCCGCCTCGGCCCTCGACTATCTGCAGGCGATGAACCCGAATTCGAAGCATTGCTGGGTCGCGGGCTTCAGCTTCGGCGCCTGGATCGGCATGCAGCTGCTGATGCGCCGGCCCGAGATCACCGGCTTCGTCTCGGTCGCGCCGCCGGCGAACATGTATGATTTCAGCTTCCTTGCCCCCTGCCCGTCCTCGGGTCTGATCATCAACGGCACCGCCGACCGCGTGGCGCCGCCGAAGGACACCCACACCCTGGTCGGCAAGCTGCGCGAGCAGAAGGGAATCACCATCTCGCACGAGGAGATCGAGGGGGCGGATCACTTCTTCAAGGACGACGAGGCGCATATGAAGCCGATGATCGACCATGTGCAGACCTATGTCCGGCGCCGCCTGACCGAAGGGTCGCGCTGATGGCCCTGATCGACGAGCTTGCCGACGACCTCGCCGCCAAGACCATGGTGGCGATGAAGGAGCTCGACGACGACCGCTTCTACATGCAGGTGGCGAAGGTGATCGGCACCTCCTCGCCCTCGCTGCAGGAGGCCTTCATGACCTCCTGCCGGCTGCGGATCTCGGCGCAGCGCGGCGAGGCGTTTCTGGCTGACGCACTGAAGGCCTGGCGCGAGGGGGCGGCGGCCCCGCGCGACACGGAGGGCGGGCAGTGACCGAGCCGCGCCTTGCGCAGCAATTCGCCTTCCTGCTCGAGGCGGAGAAGCTGAAGTCCGTCACCCGCGCGACGCCGATCGCCGACAACAGCCGGCGCGAGAATTCGGCCGAGCACAGCTGGACGCTCGCGCTTTACGCCTTGGTGCTGGCCGATCAGGCGGCGCCCGGCGTCGACGTGAACCGCGCGATCCGGATGCTGCTGCTGCACGATCTCGTCGAGATCGACGTGGGCGACGTGCCGATCCATTCGGGCAATGGCGCTGCGCATGACGCGCCCGCGGTGCAGGCGGCCGAGGCCGCGGCGGCCGAGCGGCTGTTCGGCCTTCTGCCCGCCGATCTCGGCCCCGAGCTGCGGGCGATCTGGACCGAGTTCGAGGCGAACGAGACCCCGACCGCGGTCTTTGCGAAATCGCTCGACCGGGTGCAGCCGGTGCTGCTCAACCATCTGGGCGGCGGCGGCTCCTGGCTTGAATACGACGTGACCTGGCCGCAGCTTGAAACCCGGGTCGGCGGCAAGGTCGCGCGCGGGCTGCCGCGGGTCTGGGACTGGGTCGAGGCGAAGATCCGGCCGTGGTTCGAGGACCGCGGCAGATGATCCCGCTGGCGTCGATCGTGGCCCGTTTTGCCGCCGCGATCGCGCTGCCGGTTCTGGCGTGGCTGATCGGCGCCCTGCTGGTGCACCTTGCCCTGCCCGCCCCCGAGACCGCGGCCGGGAGTTTTCCGCTTGCGGCCCTCGTGCTGCGCGCCCTGCCGATGCTGGTGGCGATTGCGCTCTGCGGCGTCATCGCCGAGGACCGCGCGCCCTACATGGGCTTCGTCAACCTGCTCACCACCGCCTGGGTCGCGCTCTTCGTCGTCAACCTTCTCGGCGCGCTGGCGGCGACGCCCGAGGGCGAGGACGGACAGGCCGCGCTGATGACCGCCGTCGTGCTCAGCGCCGCCGCGGCGCTGCCCGGAACCGCGCTTGCGACCTTCCTCTGGTTGCGGCGGCGAAAGTCGGTATACCAAGGCATACAGCACTAGTCAGGCACCCTGAAATCGGCTAAGACGCAGCCGACGAGTCATCCAACCGAGGAGGCACCTGTGACGAAGATCAAGGTAGAGAACCCCGTCGTCGAGCTCGACGGCGATGAAATGACCCGGATCATCTGGGAGTTCATCAAGAAGAAGCTGATCCTTCCCTATCTCGACATCGACCTGAAGTACTACGACCTCGGCATCGAGAATCGTGACGCGACCGAAGACCAGGTCACCATCGACGCCGCGAACGCGATCAAGCAGTATGGCGTCGGCGTGAAATGCGCCACCATCACGCCGGACGAGGCCCGCGTCGAGGAATTCGGCCTGAAGAAGATGTGGAAGTCGCCGAACGGCACGATCCGCAACATCCTCGGCGGCGTGATCTTCCGCGAACCGATCATCTGCAAGAACGTGCCGCGGCTCGTGCCGGGCTGGACCCAGCCGATCGTCGTCGGCCGTCACGCCTTCGGCGACCAGTACAAGGCCACCGACTTCCGCTTCCCCGGCAAGGGCAAGATCACGATGAAATTCGTGGGCGAAGACGGCACCGTGCAGGAATATGACGTGTTCGACGCCCCCGGCGCCGGCGTCGCCATGGGCATGTACAACCTCGACCAGTCGATCATCGACTTCGCCCGGTCGTCGATGAACTATGGCCTGATGAAGGGCTGGCCGGTCTATCTCTCGACCAAGAACACCATCCTCAAGGCCTATGACGGCCGCTTCAAGGACCTGTTCCAGAAGGTCTACGAGGAAGAGTTCGAAGAGAAGTTCAAGGCCGCCGGCATCCATTACGAACACCGCCTGATCGACGACATGGTCGCCTCGGCGCTGAAGTGGTCGGGTGGCTACATCTGGGCGTGCAAGAACTACGATGGCGACGTGCAGTCGGACACCGTGGCGCAGGGCTTCGGCTCGCTCGGCCTGATGACCTCGGTGCTGCTCACCCCCGATGGCAAGACCGTCGAGGCGGAAGCGGCGCATGGCACCGTGACCCGTCACTACCGCCAGCACCAGGCCGGCAAGGAAACCTCGACGAACTCGATCGCCTCGATCTTCGCCTGGACCGGCGGCCTGAAGCATCGCGCCAAGCTCGACGGCAACGAGCAGCTGGCGAAATTCGCGACCACGCTCGAGAAGGTCTGCGTGCAGACCGTCGAGGACGGCTTCATGACCAAGGACCTCGCGCTGCTCGTCGGCCCGGATCAGAAGTGGCTCACCACCATGGGCTACCTCGAGAAGGTCGACGAATACCTGAACAAGGCGCTGGCCGGCTGAAGAAGCCCGCCGCGCAGGGAGGGAAGGGCCGGCGCTTGCGCCGGCCCTTTTCACCTCACCACATGTGTCTCACCCAGTCCGGCATCGGCGGCGAGGCCCCCCGCGGCGGCAGACCGACGTCGCGCCGCAGGTGATCGTCGAGCATGTCGAGCCGAGCTTTCGTGCGCCGCGTGCCATCGCCGCGCAGCGCCGCGGCCAGCAGGGCAAGCGTGACGCGCCGCAGTCCGTGACGGGCGACGATCGCATCGAGCAACGACAGGCTGAGGGTGGAAACAGGATCGGTCCTGGTCATTTTGTGTTCCGGGGCGGCACGCGCCACCGGCCTCCTTGGGGTGTGGACAGGAAGACCGGACACGACGGAACGCGACGGGGCCGAAAGCGGCCACAGGGCTGTCAGGGGTATCCGGTCGGAGGTTTCAGAACAGGCGCCGGAGCGCCCGGGGCAGAAAGGTCAGGCCTGTCGGTAATAGGCTCGTGCCGAGGTGCCATGAGTGGCGGTCTGCCCGCCGGTCAGGAGTGCGTATGCGTAATTGAACATGGTCCGCCCTCCTGTCTGAAATTGCCGGATGGCGGCACCCTGCCCCGCGACAGTGAGTCGCGCCAAGAAAAAAGGCCGCGCATCGCGGTGCGGGCGCCACAGGCGTTGCACATCGGCCACAGCCGCGCCCTCTTGCCGCATCGGGCAACCCGTGAGAGAACCGCAGCCATGATGCTGCTCACCTCGCCCGCCCCCGACCGCCACACCGCCCTCGAAGACGCGCAGGGGCTCGTCTCCGGCACGATGCTGACCGCACTTTCGGTCAGCTTCCTGCATGCGACGGGTCTGTTCACCGGGCAGATCGCCGGGCTGGCGCTGGTGCTGAGCTATGTCACCGGGATCGGCTTCGGCACGCTGTTCTTCTGCCTGAACCTGCCCTTCTACTGGCTCGCCTTCCGCCGCATGGGGGCGACGTTCACGCTCAAGACCTTTGCCGCGATCGCGCTGATGTCGGGCTTCACCACGCTCGCGCCGCATCTGCTCGACTTCAGCCGGCTGAACATCGCGGCGGCGGCGGTGCTGGCGGGGGTGATCTCGGGCGCGGGTCTCCTGATGCTCTTTCGCCATGGCGCGAGCCTTGGCGGCGTCGGCATCGTGGCGCTCTATCTGCAGGACAAGACCGGCTTCAAGGCGGGCAAGACCCAGGTCCTGTTCGATTGCGGCGTGTTCCTGTTTGCCGCCTTCGTGCTGCCCTTCGACAAGGTGCTGTGGTCGGCCCTCGGTGCGATGGTGCTGAACATCATCATCCTCATCAACCACCGCCGCGACCGCTATATCGCGCACTGACATGCGCATCCCGCATGCCAGCCATGCGCAAGGATGAATGGACGTCGCTGCGGCGCAGCGCGATAATTAGGTCATGGATTCTGACCTTCACCCCGAAAAGCACTACACCCTCTTCGAAGACCTGCAGGGCCTCGTGATCGCCTCGGCGCAGGCGGCGCTTGGCCTGCACCTGCTGCGCGCGGCGGGGCTGGTGACGGGCGGCACCGCAGGGCTTGCGCTGATCCTGAGCTATGTCACGCACTGGAGCTTCGGCGCGATCTTCTTCGTCATCAACATCCCGTTCTACGGCTTTGCCTATTACGCGCGCGGCACGGTGTTCTGCATCAAGAGCCTGATGACCGTGACCTTCGTGTCGCTGATGGCCGAGGCGCTGAAGCCGCTGCTGCAGATCTCGGCGATCAACCCGGCGGCGGCGGCCGTGCTCTTCGGCGTCTCGACCGGGGTCGGGCTGCTCGGCCTGTTCCGGCACTCGGGTTCGCTTGGCGGGGTGTCGATCGTCGCGGTGATCTTGCAGGACAAGTTCGGCTTCAAGGCGGGCTGGACCCAGACCATCCACGATCTGATCCTGTTCGCCGCGGCGCTGACCATCATGCCCTGGCACCAGGTCGCCTGGTCGCTTCTGGGCGCGGTGGTGCTGAACGTGGTGATCGCCTTCAACCATCGGCGCGACTGGTATATCGTCACCTGACACCAGCCGGGGCCGCGCTTGAAAACCTATCTCTTCCTGCTGATCGCCGTCGCCTTCGAGACCTTCGGCTCGAGCTGTCTTCAGGCCTCGAACCAGTTCACCCGGCTCTGGCCGACGCTGGGCGTCGTGGCGGGCTTCGCCGGCGCCTTCTGGTTCTTCTCGCTGGTGCTGCGCGATCTGCCGCTCGGCGTCACCTATGCGCTGTGGTCGGGCATCGGCATGGTGCTGATCGCCGGCTCGGGCTGGCTGCTCTTCGGACAGAAGCTCGACCTTGCCGCAATTCTCGGCATCGGCCTGATCCTCGCCGGAATCGTCGTCATCAACCTGTTTTCATCGGCCGCTACGCACTAGGTGCTGGCATCGCCCCGGCTTTTGCCGTAAGGCCGGGCCAAATTCTGACAAGGCTGAACTCATGGACATTCGCAACATTGCGATCATTGCACACGTCGACCACGGCAAGACGACCCTCGTTGACAAGCTCCTGCAGCAATCGGGGGCCTTCCGCGAGAACCAGGCGGTTGCCGAACGGGCGATGGACAGCAACGACATCGAACGCGAACGCGGCATCACCATTCTGGCCAAGTGTACCTCGGTCGAATGGAAAGGCACGCGCATCAACATCGTCGACACCCCCGGCCACGCCGACTTCGGCGGCGAGGTCGAGCGCATCCTGAGCATGGTGGATGGCGTCTGCCTGCTGGTCGACGCGGCCGAAGGCCCGATGCCGCAGACGAAATTCGTCACCTCGAAGGCGCTCGCGCTCGGCCTGAAGCCGATCGTGGTGCTGAACAAGGTCGACAAGCCGGCGGCCGAACCCGACCGCGCGCTGAACGAGGTCTTCGATCTCTTCGCCAACCTCGGCGCCAGCGACGCGCAGCTCGACTTCCCGCATGTCTATGCCTCGGGCATCGGTGGCTGGGCGGATGCCGAGCTCGACGGCCCGCGCAAGGATCTCTCGGCGCTGTTCGACCTGATCGTGAAACACGTCGAGCCGCCGAAGCAGATCGCGCGGCAGGACGAGTCCTTCCAGATGCTCGCCACCACGCTCTCGGCCGACCCCTTCCTCGGCCGCCTGCTGACCGGCCGCGTCGAGGCCGGCAAGCTCAAGGTCGGCGACGCGCTCAAGGCGCTCTCGCGCGAGGGCGACCGGCTCGAGCAGTTCCGCTGCACCAAGATCCTCGCCTTCCGCGGCCTGAGCCAGCAGCCGATCGACGAGGCCGTCGCGGGCGATATCGTCACCGTCGCCGGCATGGCGAAGGCGACCGTCGCCGACACGCTCTGCGCGCTCGACGTCGACACCGCGCTGCCCTCGCAGCCGATCGACCCGCCGACGATCTCGGTCACCTTCGGCATCAACGACAGCCCGCTCGCCGGCAAGGACGGCACCAAGGTGCAGTCGCGCGTGATCCGCGACCGGCTGATGAAGGAAGCCGAGGTCAACGTCGCGATCAAGGTCGAGGACACCCCCGGCGGCGAGGCCTTCGTGGTCTCGGGCCGTGGCGAGTTGCAGATGGGCGTGCTGATCGAGAACATGCGCCGCGAAGGCTTCGAGCTCTCGATCTCGCGTCCGCGGGTGATCTTCCGCGAAGAGAACGGCGAGCGTCTGGAGCCGATCGAGGAAGTGATCGTCGACGTCGACGACGAATACTCGGGCGTGGTGATCGAGAAGCTGACCGGCAACCGCAAGGGCGACCTCGTCGAGATGCGCCCGGCCGGCCACGGCAAGACCCGCATCGTCGCCCATGTGCCCTCGCGCGGCCTGATCGGCTATCAGGGCGAGTTCATGACCGACACCCGCGGCAACGGCGTGCTGAACCGCATCTTCCACAGCTGGGCGCCCTACAAGGGCACGATCACCGGCCGTCGTCAGGGCGTGCTGATCTCGATGGAATCGGGGATCTCGGTGGCCTTCGGCCTGTGGGGGCTCGAGGATCGCGGCAAGCTCTTCATCGGCGCGCAGGAACAGGTCTATGTCGGGATGATCATCGGCGAACATTCGCGCGAGAACGATCTCGAGGTGAACCCGATGCGCTCGAAGAAGCTGACCAACATGCGCGCCTCCGGCACGGACGAGGCAGTGCGCCTGACGCCGCCGGTGCGGATGTCGCTCGAAGAGGCGATCGCCTATATCAACGACGACGAGCTGGTCGAGGTGACGCCGAAGATCGTGCGGCTGCGCAAGCGCCTGCTCGACCCGAACGAGCGCAAGCGCGCCTCCCGCGCAGCAGAATAAGAAACAGGGGGGCGCTGCCCCCCTCTTTCATTCGTGCCGAATGAAATTCACCCCCCGGGATATTTCGGGCGATTGGAAGCCCGGGGCGTTCCCCCTTCCAATTGCCGCAAATATCCCGGGGGGTGAATTTGGCGCAGCCAAAGAGGGGGGCAGCGCCCCCCTTTTCCTGTTTCTCAGCGGAAGAGCACGAGCGCGCCCGGCGACCAGGCGACGCGGGTGCGGGTGCCGACATCGAGCACCGGGCGGCCGAAGACATTGCGCATCGAGATCCGCACCGGCGCCGCGACGCCGTCGAGCTTGACGTCGTAATAGGTCATGTCGCCGTAATAGACGACCTCGTCGATTGTCGCCGATGCCTCGCGGTCATGCGCCTGCTGGCCCTCGTAAAGGATGGTCAGCGTCTCCGGCCGGAAGCCCACCACCGGTTCGCTGCCCGAGGCCCGGGCCGAGGCCTGTTCCCCGGTCACCTCGAAACGGCCAAGGCCGCCGACGTCAAGTTGCACGTGGCCTGCCGCCTCGCCGAGGATCTGCGCCGGCAGGAAGTTCATCACCCCGATGAAATCGGCCACACGACGCGAATTCGGTCGGCGGTAGAGGGTTTCGGGGTCGGCGAGCTGGGCGATCTCGCCCTCGAACATCACCGCGATCCGGTCCGACATCACGAGGGCTTCTTCCTGGTCATGGGTGACGAGGACGAAGGTGATGCCGACCTCGCGCTGCAGCTTGATCAGCTCGACCTGCATCTGCTCGCGGATCTTCTTGTCGAGCGCCGAGAGCGGCTCGTCGAGAAGCAGCACCTTCGGTTTCAGGATCAGCGCGCGGGCGAGCGCCACGCGCTGCCGCTGGCCGCCCGAAAGCGCATGGGCCGCGCGCGCGCCATAGCCCTTGAGCCCGACCATCTCGAGCGCCTCTTCCACCGCCTTCGCCTTCTCGGCCTTCGAGCGCGGATCGCGGCGCAGGCCGAAACCGACGTTCTCGCCCACGGTGAGATGCGGGAAGATCGCGTAGGACTGGAACACCATGTTGGTCGGGCGCTTGTTCGGGGCGACATCGGACATGTCCTTGCCGTCGATCAGCACCGCGCCCGAGGAGATGTCCTCGAAGCCCGCGATGGTGCGCAGAAGCGTGGTCTTGCCGCAGCCCGAGGGGCCGAGCAGCGAGAAGAACTCACCCTCGCGGATCGTCGCGGTGATCCCGCGCAGCGCGTGGTAATCACCGTAGTATTTGTGCACCTCGTGGAACTCGATCATCTTCGCGCGGCTGTCGAGCGGTGCGCGGGCCGCGGCGTTGAGCTGGCTCACAGGAAACCTCCGGTATCTTTGGCGCCGGTCTTCGCGAGGCCGCGGCGGCGGAAATATTCGGCGATGGTCAGAAGCACGATCGAGGCGACGACGAGGCAGGTGCCGAGCGCCATGATCATCGGGATCTGCTTCGGGAAGCGCAGCTGCGAGAAGATGTAGATCGGCAGCGTCGTCTCCTTGCCGGCAAGCGAGAAGGCCACGATGAACTCGTCGAGCGAGATGGTGAAGGACATCAGCGCCGAGGAGATGATGCCCGGCGTGACGAGCGGCAGGATGATGAGGCGGAAGGTCGACCATTTCGTCTCGCCAAGGTCATAGGCCGCCTCCTCGAACGAGCGGTCGAGCGAGGAGAAGGCCGCGTTCAGCACCGCGATCGCATAGGGCGTGGCCATCAGCGTATGGCCGAGGATCACGGTGAAGAGCGAGAGCGGCATGCCGACGGCGAGCAGCACGACGAGAAGCGAGGAGGCGATGATGATCTCGGGCAGCACGAGCGGCAGCATGATCAGCCCCATCACCCCGGTCTTGCCGGGAAACTTGAACCGGGTGCTCGCCCGCGCGGCAAAGACGCCGAGCGTGGTCGACAGGATCGAGGTCGAGACCGCGATGATCAGTGAGTTCTTCAGCGCAAGGCCCAGCGTCTCGTTGGCGAAGAGATCGCGGAACCAGTCGAGCGTGAAGCCCTTCAGCGGAAAGGCGATGATCGTCCCCGAGTTGAAGGCGAAGACCGGCAGCAGAACGATCGGCGCATAGAGGAAGATCAGATAGAGGAAGGCATAGCCCTTGAGCGAGGAGAACTTCATTTCGACCCCCGCAGGAAGCGCCGGTTGAGGAACAGGAAGACGAGCGCCACCGCCGCCACCGCCAGCATCGCCGAGATCGCCATCGCCGAGCCGAGCGGCTTGTTGTCGATCTTCAGAAGCTGCTGATAGATCACGTTCGCCACCATCGGGAGTTTCCCGCCGCCGATCAGTTCGGGCGTGACGTAATCGCCGATCGTCGGGATGAAGACGATCATCACCGCGCCGATCACGCCGGGCATGGCGAGCGGCAGCGTCACCCGCCAGAAGGTCATCAGCCGGTTTTCCCCCAGATCGAGCCCCGCCTCGAGCAGCGAGCGGTCGATCTTCTCGAGGCTGACGAAGATCGGCAGGATCGCGAAGGGCGCATAGGCATGGGCGAGCGTGATCGAGATCGCGCCGATCGAGTTCAGCATCTGCAGCGGGTGATCGGTGATGCCGAGCCCGGTCAGGATCGAGTTGATGACGCCGTTGTAGTTCAGGATCACCTTCCACTGGAACACCCGGATCAGATAGGAGGTCCAGAACGGGATGGTGATCAGGAACAGCCAGCGCGACTTCTTCGAGGCCGGCACGTGGAACGAGATGAAATAAGCGATCGGGAAGGCGAGCACCACGGTGACCAGCGTCACCAGCGCCGAGACGATGACCGAGCGCAGCAGGATCGAGCGGAAGATCGGGTCGCTCCAGGCCTCGGCATAGTTCGCCGTGGTGAGGTCCGGGATCACCACCAGATAGCCGTCGGTGAAGAAGGAATAGGCGACGAGCGTGACGAGCGGCGCCGCCAGAAGCAGGATTGCATAGATCAGCGTCGGGCTGATCATCATGTAGCCGCTCACGGCCTCTGACCGGGCCCATCGCTTCAGAGGGGATGCTGCCATATTCCACCGTCTCCCAAGCGCACCGTCTGTGCGGCGCTTTCGGGCTCACGAAAGCACAAGGCACCGGCAGAGGAAAGGGGAAGCTTTCCGGGTTTTTCGCGGCAGCTGCAGAGCTCTTCGGCAGATGCCTGATTTTTCAGCGTGTTTCCGCCCCCTGCGCCGGGGCGGCACGCAGCGGCGGAGCGCGGTTCCGGCCCGGGCTCAGATCGGCAGGTCGCCGGGCGGATTCTCCAAAATCCGCGCAAGGCGGCCGGTGGCACGCAGGAAACGCTCCTCGGGCACGCCGCCGGCGAGCGCGATGCGCACCGCATTCGGCGCCGCGCCGTCCTGCAGGATGTATTCGTCGGCCGAGCGCAGCAGCACCCCCTCGGCCTCGGCGACCCGCGCGAAGGTCGAGGCGCGCCAGCCGAGCGGCAGCCGCAGCCAGATGAAGCTCAGCCCGGGCTGCCAGCCGATTTCCTGCCCGGCAAAGCGGTCGACCAGGATCTCGAGCCGGCGCGACATCACCTCCTGCGCCGCCCGACGCAGCCGCATCGCATCCCCCGAACGGAACAGCCGGGTGATGATGTCGGTCACCGGCCGCGGCAGGCCGAAAAAGCTGTGCTGCGCGGTCAGCCGCCCCGCCTCGCCCATGCCATCGGGGGCAACGACGATGCCAAAGCGCATCCCTGCCGAGATCGTCTTCGACAGCGAGGTGACATGCCAGGTGCGTTCGGGCGCGATCGCGCGCAGGCTGTCGAGGCCCGAGACCGGCGCGGTGTAGCAGTCGTCCTCGATGATCTGCAGATCATGGCGGCGGGCGACCTCGGCGATGGCGAGGCGGCGCTCGGCGCCCATGCGCACCGTCGTCGGGTTCTGCGCGTCGGGGGTGACGCAGACCACCTGCCCGCCGTACCGCCTGCAGGCGGCATCGAGCGCGGCCGGCACCATCCCCTCGTCGTCGAGCGCGACCGGCACCACCTCGGCGCGGTTCAGCCGCGCGGCATGGCGAAAGCCCGGATAGGCGAATTCTTCGCACAGCACCACCGGACGGTCGCCACGCAGGCAGCATTGCATCACGATGTTGATGCCGTTCTGCCCGCCGTGGCTCAGCACCAGATCGTCGGCCGAGATCATCGGCTCGAAGGTATAGCCCGAGAACCATTCGATCACCGCCTCGCGGCAAAAGAGATCGCGCCTCAGCCCGGGATATTCCAGATATTGCCGGCCAAGGTTCTCGGCGGCCTCGCTCATCGCCGCCTTCAGCGCCTCGGTCTGGCCGACATCGGGCAGCTGCGGCGAGCGCAGATCGACGACGCCATCGTCATCGTCGCAATCGGTGAGCGGCTGGCGGTAGAGCGGTTCGGTCGGGCCAAGGCGGCGTGATTGTGTCGATACAAACGTGCCGCGGCCCACCGCCGCCTCGAGCAGCCCCTCCTGCGTGGCGATCTGATAGGCGCGCGCCACCGTGCCCGGAGTCACGCTCAGCCGCCAGGCCAGGTCGCGCACCGTCGGCAGCCGCGCCCCCGGCGCCAGATCGCCGCGGCGCACCCCTTCACGCAAGGCGCGCACCAGCGAAAGATATTTCGGACCGGCGTTCAGGGAGAGGTCAGGCTTCCAACTTGTATCTGTCACAATGTTTCTCTGGCACGGATTGTAACCTTTATTATAGGGTCCATTACCAGAGATCACATGATTGTATCAATACAGAAAAGGGTATCTCCATGTCGTCGCTCACGCTGCGCCGCTCGTCTCTCCTGCCGCTCAAGGCCGTGGCTCTGCTGCGCCTTGTCACGCACCGGATCGAGACCCGCCGCACCCGTCTGGCCCTTGCGCATCTCGATGCGCATCTGCTGCGTGACATCGGCATCTCCTGGGAAGCGGCGCAGGCAGAAGCGCAGCGCCCGTTCTGGAGAACCTGAGTTCGGGTGCCGCGCAGTCCCCTGTCGGCCCTCTTCCTGAGCCGGGTGCTTGCACCCGGCTTTTTTTCTGTCCAGCCGTCTTTCGGCACAGCCGAAACGCCAAAAGGCCGCGCGAAACGCGCGGCTTGATCGGCGGCGGCACCGGTCGGGATCAGTGCAGCACGGCCTCGATCGCGATCGAGCGGCGGCGCAGTTCGGCATAAAGCGCGGGCAGCACCTTCAGCTGCCGCGAGGCGCGGGCGAGCGCCTCCTCGAGCTGCGATTCGGAGGTCTTGCCACGCACACGCCAGACCAGCCGGCGCGAAACACCGTCGTCATAGACGATCTCGAGCGCATCCTCGCGCTTGCGCATGCCAATGAAATCGAAGCCCCCGTCAGGGGCGTGAAAGCCTGTCTGCATCTGTTCACTGCCCGATTATTTTTTTGTTTCGGTGCCTTGGTGATGCGCCCGGCCGCGACTCGGGTCAAGACACGGGGGCGTGAGGGCGGATCCTGCGGGGGCCGCGTCACCTCGTCGCAACAGGCGCGCCCGCGGCATGGCGGCGCGCGACGGTCGCCGGGCGCCCCGGCAGGCTCAGCCGCGCGTCGTTGCGCGCGCGCTCGGACACCACGCGGCCCTTGGCGATCACGCACAGCCGCTCGGCGCGCAGGCGCAGCGCCTCGACCGGGTGGCCGGCGTCGAGCACGACGAGCGAGGCGGTGCAGCCCGGCGCAATCCCATAGCCCTCGAGCCCGAGGATCCGGGCGTTGCCCGCCGTCACCATCTCGAAGCAGCGCGCCATCTCCGCCGGCGCCGACATCTGCGCCACATGCAGCCCCATGAAGGCCACGTCGAGCATGTCGGCGGTGCCGAGCGAATACCACGGGTCAAGAACGCAATCCTGACCCCAGCCGACCTCGATCCCCTGCGCCAGCATCTCCTTGACCCGGGTCAGGCCGCGCCGCTTCGGAAAGCTGTCGTGGCGCCCCTGCAGCATGATGTTGATCAGCGGATTGGGGATCGCCGCGATGCGCGCCTCGGCGATCAGCGGCAGGAGTTTCGAGACGTAATAATTGTCCATCGAATGCATCGAGGTCAGGTGGCTGCCGACGGCCCTGCCCTGCAGCCCGGTGCGGGTGACCTCATAGGCCAGGGTCTCGATGTGGCGGCTCATCGGGTCGTCGGTCTCGTCGCAATGCAGGTCGATCGGCAGCCCGCGGCCGGCCGCAATCTCGCACAGGTCGCGCACCGAGGCCGCACCCTCGGCCATCGTGCGCTCGAAATGCGGGATGCCGCCGACCACGTCGACGCCCATGTCGAGGGCGCGGATCAGGTTTTCGCGCCCGCCCGGGGCGCGGTAGAGCCCGTCTTGCGGGAAGGCGACAAGCTGCAGGTCGAGCCAGTCTTTCACCTTTTCCCGAACCTCCAGAAGCGCCTGAACCGTGCGCAGCGCGGGGTCGGTGGTGTCGACATGCGAGCGGATCGCCAGAAGCCCCATCGAGGCCGCCCAGTCACAATAGGAAAGCGCGCGCTCGACCATCTCCTCGACCGTCGCCTCGGCGCGCAGCTCGCCCCAGAGCGCGATCCCCTCGAGCAGCGTGCCCGAGGCGTTGATCCGCGGCGTGCCATAGCTGAGCGTGGCATCGAGGTGGAAATGCGGGTCGACGAAGGGCGGCGCCACCAGGCAGCCGGTGGCGTCGACCACCCTGCCCGCCTCGGCCTCGATCCGGCCGACGGCGGCGATCGTCGTGCCTCTGATGCCGATATCCGCCTGCCGCCCGTCGGGCAGCACGCCCCCCTTCACCAGAATGTCGAAGCTCATCTTTCCCCCTTGTTGAACGGCACCATCAGCGCCGCCGGCACGCTCGCGCGGCGCGACATGACGACGAGCGCGAGGATCGACAGAAGATAGGGCGCCATCAGGAACACCTGATAGGGCAGCGTGGCGCCAAGTGCGGTCTGTTGCAACCGGATCTGGCCGGCGTCAAAGGCGGCGAAGAGAAGCGCGCCCAGCACCGCCTTGCCCGGCTTCCAGCCGCCGAAGACGACGAGCGCGATGCAGATCCAGCCGCGGCCGTTCACCATCTCGAAGAAGAAGGAGGAAAAGGCCGAAAGCGTCAGGAAGGCGCCGCCCACGGCCATCAGCCCCGAGCCCACGGTGACCGCGCCGATGCGCAGCGCGGTGACGGAGAGCCCCTGCGCCGCGACCGCGGCCGGGTTCTCGCCCGCCGCGCGCAGGGCAAGGCCCAAGGGCGTGCGGAAAAGGACGAGTGCGGTCAGTGCCGCCACGGCAAAGCCCGCATAGGTGAGCGGGGTCTGCGCAAAGAACCCCTCGCCGATCAGCGGGATCGCGGCCAGCCCCGGAACGGACCAGGGCGCGAAGGGGGTGATCTTGGGCGGGCTCGTGACCTCGGGCAGCGCGAGGCGATAAGCGAAATAGGCCGCCGCCGTCGCCAGCAGCGTGATGCCGAGGCCGACGACATGCTGGCTGAGGCCGAAGGGCACGGTCAGCACGCCATGGAGCAGACCGAAGGCCATCCCCGCCAGCATCGCGACGCCCACGCCCAGCCACAGCCCGCCGCCCAGATAGACGGTCAGCCAGCCGGCGAAGGCGCCGAAGACCATGATCCCCTCGATGCCGAGGTTCAGCACCCCGGCGCGCTCGCAGATGAGCTCGCCCATCGTGGCGAAGATCAGCGGCGAGGCGATGCGCACCAGCGCCACCCAGAAGCTTGCCGACAGCAGGATGTCGAGAACATCGGTCATCGCCACACCACCCGATAGCGCACCAGCTGCATCGCCAGCACCATGTAAAGAAGCGCCGAGGCGAGCAGCAGATCGGCGATATAGCTCGGCACGCCGGCGGCGCGGCTCATCGCGTCGGAACCAACGAAGATCCCGGCGACGAACAGCGCCGCGACCACCACGCCGCCCGGATGCAGCGCGGCGAGCATCGCGACGATGACGCCGGTGTAGCCAAAGCCGGGGCTCAGATCGAGGGTCAGCGTGCCCTTGAGCCCGGCGACCTCGGAAAAGCCCGCAAGCGCCGCAAGCCCGCCCGAGATCAGCGCCGTCTTCACCAGCACCGCGCCCACCGGCACGCCGGCAAAGCGCGCGGCGGCTGGGTTCAGCCCCACCGCGCGGATCTCGTAGCCAAGCCGCATCCGCGCCTGCATCAGCCACACCAGCCCCGCCGCGATCAGCGCGAGGCCAAAGCCCCAGTGCAGCCGCAGCCCCTCGATCAGCCGCGGCAGGCGCACCGATTTCGCGACCGGCGCCGATTTCGGCCAGCCCATCCCCATCGGGTCCTTCAGCACACCCTCGAGCAGCATCGAGACGACGAGCAGCATGACGAAGTTCAGAAGCAGTGTGGTCACCACCTCGTCGACGCCGAGCCGGGTTTTCAGCAGCACCGGGCCGAGCAGGACCAGCGCCCCGGCAAGCGCCGCGGCGAGCCCGATCAGCGCGCTGCCGGCAAAGCCCGTCACGAGCGGATGTGCGCCCAGAACGGCGGTGACCAGCGCGCCCGCGTAAAGCTGCGCCTCGGCGCCGATGTTCCACAGCTTCGCGCGGAAGGCGACGGCGACGGCAAGGCCGGTGAAGATGAGCGGCGTCGCCCGGTTCAGGGTTTCGAGCGCGGCGAATTTCGAGCCGACGGCGCCCTGCACGATCAGCCCGAGCGTGGCGAGCGGATCGGCCCCGGCCGAGAGCGCAAGAAGCGAGCCGGTGACCACCGTCGCGACCAGCGCCGCGGCGGGCAGGCCAAGGCGGCGCAGCAGGCCCGGATTGGCGACGGGCTCAAGCCGCATGATCGAACCCCGCGCCCGCCATCCATTGCCCCAGCTCGGCTGCGCCCATCGTGCCGCGGGCGAAACCGGGCGACAGCCGGCCTTCGGAGATCACCTGAACCACGTCCGACAAACCCATGATTTCATCCAGATCCTCGGAAATGAGCAGGACCGCCGCGCCGGCATCGCGCGCGGCGATCAGGCGGGAATGGACATAGGCCACCGCACCGATGTCGAGCCCGCGCACCGGCTGGTTCGCGAGGATGATCTTCGGCCGCGCCTCGAGCACCCGGCCGAGGATCAGCTTTTGCATGTTGCCGCCCGAGAGCAGCCGGATCCGCGTCTCGGGGCCCGGGCAGCGCACGTCGTAATCGGCGATCAGCTCTTCGGTGAAGCGCCGCGCCGTGCCCATGTCGAGAAGCCCCGCGCGGGTGAGCTGAGGATAGGTCTCGAGGATCGCATTCTCGGTCAGGGTGAAATCGGCGATGGTGCCGGTCCTGTGCCGGTCCTCCGGGATCCGGCCGATGCCCGCGGCAAGGGCCGCGCGCGGGCTCCACTCGGCGGGTGCTGCACCCGACAGGATGAGCCGCCCCGCCGCCGGAACGATCAGCCCTGACAGCAGATCGGCGAGCGCCGCCTGACCATTGCCCGACACCCCCGCAAGCCCGGTGATCTGCCCCGCGCGCAGATCGAGGCTGACGTGTTTCAGCCCCGGCCGCGCGCCCGCGTCGGGCGTCGTGACGTCGTCGAGCCGCAGCAGCACCGGCCCCGGCACGCCCGCCGCCACCCGCGGCAGCGCGACCTCGGCGCCCACCATCATCGCGGCGAGCGCCGCGGGGCTGGTATCGGCGGTTGCGACCGTGCCCACCACCTTGCCGTGGCGCAAGACCACGACCCGGTCGGCCGCCGCCATCACCTCGTGCAGCTTGTGCGAGATGAAGATCACCGACAGCCCCCGCGCCGTCGCCCGCCGCAGCGTGGCAAAGAGCGCCTCGCTTTCCTGCGGGGTCAGCACCGCCGTCGGCTCGTCGAGGATCAGCACCTGCGCCTCGCGGTAAAGCGCCTTCAGGATCTCGACGCGCTGACGCTCGCCCACCGAAAGCGCACCGGTGCGCGCCTCGGGCTCGACCTTCAGCCCGAAATCCTTTGCCAGTGCCCGCACCCGCGCCCGCGCCGCCGCCCGGTTCAGCCGCAGCGACCACAGCGGCCGGGTGCCCAGCAGGATGTTGTCGAGCACGGAAAGATTGTCGGCGAGGGTGAAATGCTGATGCACCATGCCGACCCCCGCCGCGATCGCCGCGCGCGGGGTGCCGGGCGGCAGCACCTGCCCCCTCACCTCGACCGTGCCGGCATCCGCCGTGTAATGGCCGAAGAGGATGTTCATCAGCGTGGTCTTGCCCGCGCCGTTCTCGCCCAGAAGCGCCACCACCTCGCCGCGCGCGAGGCTCAGGCTCACCGCGTCATTCGCGGTGAGCGCCCCGAAGCGCTTGGTGATGCCGTCAAGGCGCAGGACGATTTCCCGCGCCGGATCTGTCCGGGTCACGATGCCTTCGGCTCGCTGTCGTCGACGGTCACGGTGACGCTGCCGGCCTTGATCGCGGCTTCCTTCTCGGCCACCAGAGCGAGCGCCGCGGCGGGCACCTTGCCCGCGAAGGTGCCGAGCGGCGCAAGGCTGCAGCCGCCGTGGCGCATCGTCGAATAGACGCCGTAATCGGCGGCGGTGAAGCTGCCCGCGGTCACTGCCTTCAGCGCGGCGTCGAAGGTGGGCTGGAAATCCCACAGCGCCGAGGCGACGACGGTCTCGGGGTAATCGGCCTGGGTGTCGATGACATTGCCGATCGCCAGCACGCCCTTTTCCTTCGCCGCATCCGAGACGCCGAAGCGTTCGGCATAAAGCAGATCGGCGCCGCCCTCGATCATCGCGAAGGCGGTCTCCTTCGCCTTCGGCGGGTCGAACCACGAGCCGATGAAGCTGACCATGAAGCTCGCATCGGGGCGGGTTTCCCTCACCCCCGCGATGAAGGCGTTCATCAGCCGGTTCACCTCGGGGATCGGGAAGCCGCCGACCATGCCGATCTTGCCGGTCTTCGTCATCGCGCCGGCGATGATGCCGCTCAGATAGGAGGCGTCCTGGATGTAATTGTCGAAGACGCCGAGGTTCGGCACCTCGTCGCTCGGCGGGAAGGAGGAGCCGAGCAGGAAGGCGGTGTCGGGATAATCGGCGCAGACCTCGCGCGCCTCCTGCTCGACGCCGAAGATCTCGCCGACGATCAGCTTCGCCCCGCCCTCGGCATATTCGCGCATCACCCGCGGATAGTCGGTGTTCGCGGTGTTCTCGGACCAGCTGTAGTCGATCAGCCCCGCCTCCTTCGCCGCCATCGCGGCCTTGTGGATGCGGCTGACCCATTGCTGCTCGACCGGGACGGTGTAGACGCCGGCGACCTTCACCGGTTCTGCGGCGCGCAGCCGGCCGGGCAGAACGGCCGTGGCCAGCACCGCGCCCGAAGCGGCAAGCAGCTGGCGGCGCGAAAGGGTGAGCGTCGCGGTCGTCGGTTTCATTCCTGTCCCCCGTGTCTGGTGTTTGACCAGACGGTAAAGGGGCGCGGGATTCGCGCAAGCGAAGCCCGGCCCGTTCGGGGGGAGGACGGGGCGGCGCCGGGCGGGCGCCCGTTTCCCGGGCATGACCGCCCGGGTTTTGGGCAGGCCCTGCTCAGGCCGCCATCAGCACCCGCACCTCGTGGCGCTTGAGCGACAGCCGCGCCGTTTCCCAGCTGCCGTCGCCGGCCCGCTCGCGCAGCGCGGGGAAAAGGGTGAAAAGCTCGTCGCGCTGCGGCGCATCCATGCTGCCGAGCGACTGGTCGCCGGGCTGGAAGCTTTCGGTCCAGGCGCCGTTCGCCAGGATGATCTCGTGGTTGTCGAACAGCAGGTGCAGATAGCTGACCCGGTCCACCTCGAGCCGCTCGACCCCCGGCGTGCCGACCAGATGCAGCGCCGCCGCCAGCACCTCGGCCTCGCCGAAGAGAAGCTCGGCGCGCGGGCCGGTCAGCAGCATCCGGTGCTGCGGCGAGACGATCATGTCGGCCTCGGGCATCGAGGGGCCAAGCGCGTCGCGGCGGATCCGCACCGGCTGCAGCTGCGGGCGCAGCATCAGCTCGACCCGGCCGAGATCGCGCCGGCCGATCCAGCGGATCGTCTGATAGCCGTTGTCGCGGGTCAGCACCCGCATGCCGACGGCCAGCTCCTCGACTGCGACGGGGCCCTCGTTGGTCTCGATCAGCGTGCCCGGGGTAAAGCAGGGCACGACCTGCACGTTCTCGATGTTCGAGAAGGTGGTGGTGGTGCCGTTCGCCCAGCGGATGATGCCGCTTTCGCCGCTGGGGTCGTTCGGATCATAGATCACCCGCGCGCGGCCGTTCAGGATCAGCGTGTCCCGATCGCTGCCGTCGGCGTCTTCCTCGCCATTGATGATCGCGGTGTCGCCATAATCGACAACGATGGTGTCGCTGCCGGTGCCGCCGTCGTAGACGTCACCGCCATCGCCGCCGACGATATAGTCGTTGCCGGCGCCGCCATAGATCGTGTCATTGCCGCCGTCGCCATAGAGCACGTCGGCCCCGTCGCCGCCGTCGATGTAATCGGCGCCATCGCCGCCGTGAATGGTGTCGTTGCCGGTGCCACCAAAGATGGAATCGTCGCCGGTGCCGCCATAGAGCAGGTCATTGTCGGCCCCGCCGTCGAGAAGGTCGTTGCCGCTTCCGCCGTAGATCGTGTCCTTGCCCGCCTCGCCATAAAGCGAGTCATCGCCGCCCGCCCCGTCGAGGTAGTCATTGCCCGCCCCGGCATAGAAGACGTTGGTATAGGCGTCGCCCGGCACGGTGCTGGACCCGTCGAAGCCGACCAGCGTGTCGTTGTAGGCCGAGCCATAGATCCCGTCGACGCCCGAGAGCGTGTCGCCCGCCGCGTCGCCGCCGCTGGCCGCCCCGGAGGCGAGGTTGACATTCACCCCCGCGCCGGAATCGGAATAGTCGGCATAGTCCATCCCCGAACTGCCGTTCAGGGCGTCGGAGCCGGAACCACCATGCAGCGTGTCATCGCCCGCGCCCCCCAGCAGCGAGTCATTGCCGGTGCCGCCATCGAGCGAATCGTTGCCGTCATTGCCGCTGAGCGTGTCGTTGCCGCCATAACCCTTGATCGTGTCGGCAGAGGAAGTCCCGTTGAGCGTGTTGTTCCAGTTGTTCCCGTTGATCGTCGCCATGCTCACTCCACCATCACGCAACCGCTCGACGCAGCATCTCGCGATGAAGATCGCGGCTGGCGGTGGCAACACGGCGTCGGCGGCAAGGCATTTCCGCGATGGCTTTGTGGCGGAAAGGTGGCCCCGGGCAGAGGCGGCACAATGACAAAAGCCGCCCGGCCCCACATCATCGTGGCGGGCCGGGCGGTGGATTGGTCAACAGTCCGTTTCGATTTGCGAAACGCCTCAGGCGCGGCGCAGCATCGCGGCCTCGTGGCGCTTCAGCGTCTTGCGGGCAGCGACATAGCCCTGGCGACCGGCCTTCTCGCGCAGTTCGGGGAACAGCGTGAAGATCTCGGCGCGCTGCTCGCGGCCCATGCTGTCGAGGGTCTGGTCGCCGGGCTGGAAGCTTTCGGTCCAGGTGCCGTCGGCCAGCACCACCTCGTGGCGGTCGAACATGAAGTGGATGTAGCTGGTGCCCAGCGTCTCGATCGCCTTCACACCGACATTGTCGACCAGATGCTTCGCCGCGACCAGCACCTCGTGCTCCTCGAAATAGAGCGAGGTGCGCTCGTTCGAGACCAGCATGCGGTGGTTGGGCGAGACCATCATGTCACGCTCGGGCAGGCCGCGGCCAAGCGCGCCGGCGCGGATCAGCACCGGGCGCAGGTTCGGCGAGACGGCCAGCTCGGCCGCCGAGAGGTCACGCTGACCGGTCCAGCGGATCTCCTGGATGCCGTTGTCGCGGGTCAGCACCTTGTCGCCGGGGCGCAGGCTCTCGACCGGCTTCTCGCCGCCGGGCGTGGCGATCATCGCGCCGGGGGTGAAACAGGGCACGAACTTCTCGATGTCGTGGTAGTTGATGTTCGCCCACTCGTTCGTGGTCGAATTGTAAAGCTGGATCTGGCCGTTGAACCCGGGCTGGCCGTTGGTCTCGGGGTTCTTGACGAAGTTCTTGATCTCGAAGCCCTGCTGCAGCAGCGCCGAGAAGTCGAGCGTGTCAAAGTCCCTGCCGCCGCAATCACCGTCCACCGTGGTGTTCAGCGTGCCACCACAGGCGTCCGGCGTCGACGACAGGTTCACAATGAAGACGTCGGCATCGTCACCGCCATCCAGCACGTCGTTGTCGCCGCCGCCATAGATGGTGTCGTTGCCATCACCGCCATAGACCTTGTCATACCCGTCGCCGGCATAGATCAGGTCATCGCCATTGCCGCCATAGATGGTGTCATTCCCGGCCTTGCCGACGATCGTGTCGTCGCCATTTCCGCCCGAGATGTAATCTGCGCCGTTGGTGCCGACGAGTGAGTCGTCACCATTACTTCCCGGAATCCAGGCCATGAGCATCCTCGAAATTGTTCGCTGAAGGGCGGCTCACGGTGCACACTGCTCTGGGCCCGCGATGCTCGAATTAAGGAAACATTAAGGCATTTTGCAGGCGCAGAGAAGACGTCAGACGGGTGAAAACGCGATTATCTATGCGCTTGGTTAATATTGCGGCATTTATGGGGCGAACATAAAACAATCGCGGGAACGCCCGGGCGTCGTTTCCAAAATGACGACAGTCCCCGCTCTCCCGGCCCCATCCGTGACGAATCGCCACAGGCCGTTTCGCCGCAAGACGACGGCGCCCGAGGATGCCCGGGCGCCGTCCTGTCCGTTCCGGCGCCGCTCAGCGGTGCATCAGCAGCTGCGCCTCGTGCCGCTTCAGCGTCTTGCGCGCCGCACCATAGGCCTCGCGGCCCTCGTGGTTCTGCAGCTCGGGGAAGAGCTCGTAGATCTCTGCCCGCTGCGCATTGCCCATGCCGCCAAGCGCCTGGTCGCCGGGCTGGAAGCTTTCGGTCCAGGCGCCGTTCGCCAGCACCACCTCGTGGCGGTCGAACATGAAGTGGATGTAGCTCGTGCCCAGCGTCTCGACCGGCTTGATGCCGATGTTGTCGACCAGGTGCTTCGCCGCGACCAGCACCTCGTGCTCCTCGAAGTAGAGCGCGGTGCGCTCGCTCGAGACCAGCATCCGGTGGTTGGGCGAGACCATCATGTCGCGCTCGGGCAGGCCGTTGCCAAGCGCGCCGGCACGGATCAGCACCGGTTTCAGATGGTGGGCCATCATCAGTTCGGCCCGGTTCAGGTCGCGCCGGCCGGCCCAGCGGATCTCCTGGATGCCGTTGTCGCGGGTGATGACCTTGTCGCCGGGCTGCAGCTCCTCGACCAGCCGCTCGCCCTTCGGCGTCGCGACCAGCGTGCCGGGGGTGAAGCAGGGCACGATCTGCTCGATGTTGTGGAATTCCATCGAGCCGGTGACGTTGCCGTAATCATCCAGGAACTGCACGGTGCCGTTCTCGTGGTCGGGCGTCGTGTAGATGATGTTCAGGTGGTCGCGGCCGACGCCGCTGAGATCGAGCACGTCCCAGTCGGAGTTGTCCGGGTCCTCGTTGCCGTCGACGAAATCGTGGTTGCCGTCGTCGATCGAGCCGACGATGAAGGTATCGCTGCCAAGGCCACCGATCAGCGTATCGACGCCCTGCCCGCCGGTCAGCGTGTCATTGCCCGCGCCGCCGTCAAGGCTGTCCTGGCCCTGGCCGCCGGTGAGCAGGTCGTCGCCGTCCTCGCCGAAGATCCGGTCGTCGCCGTCGCCGCCATTGGCGATGTCGTTGCCGGCGCCGGCGTGGATGGTGTCCTGTCCGGTGCCGCCCTCAATGCTGTCGTCGCCCGCGCCGCCGGTGATGCTGTCATCGCCCTCGCCGCCGATCAGCGTGTCGTTGCCCTCGCCACCGTCGATCGTGTCCGAGGCCGCGCCGCCGTCGATATAGTCGTCGCCCTGCCCGCCGATCAGCGTGTCGTTGCCTTCGCCGCCCTCGATCGTGTCATTGTCGATGCCGCCGTCGATGTAATCGTCGCCGCCGTCGCCATAGAGCATGTCATTGTCGTCGGCGCCAAAGATCACGTCGTTGCCGTCACCGCCGTGGATCGTGTCCATGCCGTTGTCGGGGCGCAGGTCGGTGGCATCGGGCACGTTCAGCGAGTCGGGATAGCCCGGCGCCAGCCCGCCATAGATGGTGTCGTTGCCGGTGCCGCCGAAGATCAGGTCCGAGCCCTCGGCGCCGACGATGACGTCATTGCCGTCGCCGCCCAGCACGGTGTCGTCGTCGCAGCCCGCGTCGATCGAGTCATTGCCGGTGCCGCCGTCGATGTAATCGGCATCGTCGCCGGTGCTGATCGTGTCGTTGCCGCCGCCGCCATAGACGGTGTCGCGGTCGTTGTAGGGATCGGCATCGCCCGGGAACAGGCCCGGATAGCCGCGGTCGGGGGCATAGTTCGCCAGCCCGTCGGGGCCGGTGGTGATGACGTCATCGCCCTCGCCGCCATCGACGAGGTCACTGCCCGCCCCGCCCGAGAGCACGTCGGCGTCATTGCCGCCCTCGATCGTGTCATTGCCCGCGCCGCCCGAGATCGTGTCGCGGCCCTCGCCGCCGATCAGGCTGTCGTCGCCCGCCTCGCCGAAGATCGAGTCATTGCCGAGATCGCCCCAGACGGTGTCGTCGCCCAGCCCCGCATAGACGGTGTCGTTGCCGGCGCCGGCCAGAACCCGGTCGTCATTCGCCGCGTCGCCCGGCAGGATCGCGTCATTGTGGTCGATCATGTCGCCTTCGGGATCGCCGGTATAGGCGATGTCGATCAGATCGTCGCCCGAGGTGCCCTCGACATAGCCGTCGCCGTGATCGACGATCACGTTCTCGATGTTGGCGAAATCGAGCGTGCCGACGACGTTGCCATCGGTGTCGAGGAAGCTGACCGTGCCATTTTCGGGGTTGGTGTTGTCATAGGCGATGCTGACCGGGCCCGCGCCGGTGAGGTCGAGCACGTCATAATCGTCGCCGCCCTCGCCGCCGTCGATGTGGTCGCCCACCCCTTCCGCGGCCGAGCCCACGGTGAAGGTGTCGCGGTCGTCGCCGCCCGACAGATGGTCCGCCCCGGTGCCGCCCGCGATCAGGTCATTGCCGCCCTGACCGAGGATGGTGTCGTCGCCCTCGCCGCCCAGAAGGGTATCGTTGCCCTCTTCGTCATCGGTCGCCGCGGTGGTGGTGGCGGTGATGTCGGTGATGGTGATCGCCTGGTCGGTCGGGCCGCCGTTGTCGTAATCGATCACGATGCGCGCGACGTTGCCCGAGACCTGCACCAGCACCGAACCGGCCTGCGAGGCCGAGGTGAGCGAGCCGTTGTCGACGTTCTGACCGGTCACGGTATTGCCCGAGACGGTCTGGCTGCCCTCGGGCGTGTAGGTCACCGGCAGCAGGTTGCCATCGGCGTCATAGGCGTAAACCGTGACGATATCGCGGTGGTAATCCGAGCTGGTGCCCTGGTCGAGATCGTTGATCCGGAACGAGACGTTCGAGATCGTGTCGCCATAGGCCGCGTCGTTCGAGGCGAAGCTCAGCGTGGTGCTCGAGGTGTTGTCGACCCCGCCCTCGCCGCCGCAGCCGTAAAGCCGCAGCCCGCCCGAAGACGACAGCCCGTCGCCGTTTTCGACATATTGGGTTTCGTTGGTGACCGTCGCGGTGGCGCCCTGGTCCTGCGCCTGGAAGCCGAAGGTGACGGTCACGCCGCCCATGTCGGCGGTCGCACCGTTCGAGATGCCACAGCCCGAGCTGCCGAAATCCGACCAGTCGAGGGTCAGCGCCGCGCCCGCGCCCGAGCCGGTGGTGTCGCCGCCATCGCCCTCGATGTAATCATTGCCCGAACCGCCGTCGATCGAGTCATTGCCCGAGCCGCCATAGAGGCTGTCCCCTGCCCCCGCGCCCTCGATCGTGTCGTCGCCGCCGTTGCCGTAGAAGACATTGGTGAAGGTGTCGGCGCTGGTGGTGCCTTCCTGATCGAAGCCCACGAGGCTGTCGCCATAGGCCGAGCCGATCACCCCGTCGATGCCGCCGGCGATCGAGTCGCCCGCGGCCGCGCCGCCCGAAAGCGCGCCGGTCGCGAGGTTGACCGAGACGCCGCCGGTCGAGTCCGAATAGTCGATCAGGTCGAGGCCCTGGTTGCCCTCGAAGGTATCGTTGCCCGCGCCGCCGTGCAGCGTGTCATCGCCCTTGCCGCCCGAGAGATAGTCGTCGCCCGCCCCGCCATCGAGGCTGTCGTTGCCGTCCTGGCCATAGACCTCGTCATTGCCCGCGCCGGCCAGCACCGTGTCATTGCCCGCGCCGGCCTGCACGATGTCGTCATTGCCGGTCTCGCCGGGCAGGATCGCGTCATTGTGGTCGATCATGTCGCCATCGGGATCGCCGGTATAGGCGAGGTCGATCAGGTCGTTGCCCGCGGTGCCCGAGACGATGCCGTCCGAGGGCGGTTCGCAGACGGTGACGGTGGCGGTAGCGGTGTCATAGCCGCCGTGACCATCCGAGATCTGATAGGTGATCGTGGCGGCGCCCGAGAACCCCGCGGCGGGGGTGAAGGTGATCGAACCGTCCGAATTCACCGCCACCGTGCCGTGGCTTGCCGTCGGCGTGCCATAGACGCTGATCCGGTCGCAATCGGGATCGTAGTCGTTCGCGAGCACCTTGATCGTTACCGCGGTATTGTAGGCGGTGCTCGCGGTATCGTCGCGCGCAACCGGATCGTGATTGCAGATAATCCAGGTCATGGCAGCCTCTCCTTCGCCCGCCGAGCCTTGCGGCCCGCGTCTTCCCTCGGCGCGCAACGGCGGCGCCTGTGACACACACCGGAGGCTCTCGCGATCCTCCGGACGACTCTCACGGCGCAGCTATGCGTCAACGCGCGGGTTCAGGGTGCAACGGACCATCCCGCAAATGCGCGGGTGACGACCTCGACGTCATTTCAAAGGCGTTTCGGGGCCAAAGCTGCCCCCGAACATTGGCAGCACCATTCACGAACCAGTGCGCATCAGCGGATGCATCACCGTAACTCGGCCGCCCCCGCGGCCCGTTGCCCCCCAGTTGGGCAGCCCGGTGATAGCGCCCCAGCCGGCCTCCGGAAAAGGGCAAACTTGCCTTATTCTCGCCAGATTTCAGGCAAGGTTCCGGCGCGGCGCGCCACAATTGCGAAAATCTTCTCCCCCTCGGCGCAGGATTGTTTCCGTTTTCGGCATGATTGCGGCGCCCCGGAATTGCGGCTTTGCCTTCTTTACCAATCATTAACCGACCCGGCCGCACCAGACCGCTGCGTGCCCGTCCCGATGCCGTGCCGAAATCCGTGCATGGTTAAGAAACAATGAACGTCGCCATTCGTTTCCGAAACAGGATCAATTTCGCCGCCATTCGGGAACAATCCGTCCCGATCGATTGTGCACAAATCATCTTCAAATGTGAAACGGGGCAGGGTTTGTCGCCCTGCCCCTCCGGCTCACGCCGAATCACGTTTTGGTAACCTTGCCGCCAGGGCCTTCTGCCGCGCCGCAATGCGGGCGGCGCTGCCCCTCGGCTCAGCCGCGGCCGAGCTTTTCAAGCCGCGCCGCACGCAGCCGGGCGAAGTCGTCGCCGGCGTGATAGCTCGAGCGCGTCAGCGGCGTCGCCGAGACCATCAGGAAGCCCTTGCCATAGGCGGCGCGCTCATATTCCCGGAACTCGTCGGGCGTCACGAACCGGTCGACGGCGTGGTGCTTGGGCGTCGGCTGCAGGTACTGGCCGATGGTCAGGAAGTCGATGTCGGCGGCACGCATGTCGTCCATCACCTGTTTCACCTCCATCGCGCTCTCACCCAGCCCGACCATGATCCCCGACTTGGTGAACATGCCCGGATCCAGCTCCTTCACCCGCTGCAGCAACCGCAGCGAATGGAAGTAGCGCGCACCGGGGCGCACCTCGGGGTAGAGCCCCGGCACCGTCTCGAGATTGTGGTTGAACACGTCGGGGCGCGCCTCGACCACCTTTTCCAGCACCTCGGGACGGCATTTCAGGAAGTCTGGGGTCAGGATCTCGATCGTGGTCTCGGGCGCGCGGTGGCGCACGGCGCGGATCGTCTGGGCGAAATGCTCCGCCCCGCCATCCTCGAGATCGTCGCGGTCGACCGAGGTGATGACGACATGCTTCAGCCCGAGCGTCGCGACCGCATGGGCGACGCGGCCCGGCTCGAACACGTCGAGCGCGTCGGGCCGGCCGGTCGCGACGTTGCAGAACGAACAGCCGCGGGTGCAGACCTCGCCCATGATCATCATCGTGGCGTGGCCCTGGCTCCAGCATTCGCCGACATTCGGGCAGCCCGCCTCTTCGCAGACGGTGACCAGCTTGTTCGATTTCAGGATCTCGCGGGTGTCCTTGTAGCCCTGCGAGGTCGGCGCCTTGACCCGGATCCAGTCCGGCTTCTTCGGCTGCGCATGATCGGGGCGATGCGCCTTCTCGGGGTGGCGCTGGCCGGGAAGTTTCAGGTCGCGCATCGGGGACATCCTTTCCGATCGTGGGTGCCCCTCACATAGGATGAAACGGCCCGGGATGCAATTTCCGCGCGCGTCAGCCACCGCCCCTCGCGCTGCGGACCGGCCCTTGCGGCAGGGATGACGTTGCAGGAGCTGGGGAGCGCCGGTGCAGCTTTCCCACTAACACAGGCCCCGAATTCCGCCATACTCGGCGCCTGTATGCGGCCGCGCGGCCCTGCCCGCGGCAGTTTGGTGAAACGTAAAAGGGACAGATTATTCCATGAAGAAAGCAACGGCAGAATTCCTCGGCACCTTCATCCTGGTGTTCTTCGGCGTGGGCTCGGCGGTGCTGATGGGCAGCCATGTCGGCATGCAGGGCATCGCGATCGCCTTCGGCCTGTCGATCGTCGCCGCAGCCTACGGGCTTGGCGCGATCTCGGGCGCGCATCTCAACCCCGCGGTCTCGCTCGGTGTGCTACTCGCCGGCCGGATGAGCGCGGCCGAGTTCCTGACCTATGTCGTCGCACAGATTCTCGGCGCGATCGTCGGCGCCTTCGCGATCTATGTGATCGCCACCGGCAAGGCCGATTACGCGATCGCGACGAACGGGCTTGGCCAGAATGGTTTCGGCCCCGGCTACAATGGCGGCTATTCGATGGGCGCTGCGCTGGTCTTTGAAACGGTGGCGACCTTCCTCTTCGTCACCGTCATCCTCGGCGTGACCGGCGCCGGCGCGCCGGCGGGCTTTGCCGGCCTTGCCATCGGCCTCACCCTCACCGGCATCCACCTGGTCGGCATCGACGTCACCGGCGTTTCGGTGAACCCCGCGCGTTCGATCGGCCCGGCGCTCTTCGTCGGCGGCACGGCGCTCGCGCAGCTGTGGCTCTTCATCGTCGCGCCGCTGGTCGGCGGTGCGCTTGCCGGGATCGCGCATCGCGCCGGGCTGACCAGCGCCGAGGCCTGAGCCCCTTCCCCGCAAGACCCGAACGGGCGGCCTGGCCGCCCGTTTTTCATGCGCACTTCGCCGCGGCGCAGCCTTTTTTCGCTGCAAGTGCAAGGTCAGCCATTGTGACGGGACTATCGTTGTCTTAGAACGATTCCAGAAAATGCCAGATCAGGAGAGACCCATGCAGGCTGGTTCCAAGCTTCCCGAAGTCACCTTCCACACCCGCGTCCGCGACGAGAGCGTCGGCGGCCCGAACCCGTTCCGCTGGGAGGACAAGACCACCGCCGATTACTTCGCGGGCAAGCGCGTCGTGCTCTTCGCGCTGCCGGGCGCCTTCACCCCGACCTGCTCGACCTACCAGCTGCCGGGCTACGAGAAGGGCTTCGGCGATTTCGCCGCGCTCGGCATCGACGCGATCTACTGCCTTGCGGTCAACGACAGCTTCGTGATGAACCAGTGGGCGAAGGCCCAGGGGCTCGAGAACGTCACCGTGATCCCGGATGGCTCGGGCGAGTTCACCCGCCGCGTCGGCATGCTGGTGCGCAAGGACAACCTCGGCTTCGGTCTGCGCTCGTGGCGCTATGCCGCGGTGGTCAACGATGGTGTGGTCGAGGCCTGGTTCGAGGAACCCGGCCTGATGGACAATTGCCCGGATGACCCCTACGGCGTGTCCTCGCCGGAAACCGTTCTGGGCTGGCTGCGCGAGGCCGGCAAGGAACAGGCGGCCTGAGCCGTCGCCGCTGTCGCGCCCCCGGGAAAGGGCGCGAACGGGAAGGGCCGGAGGGAAACCTCCGGCCCTTTTTCATCCGCCGTGCATGCCGGGCGCGGGCGCGAGGGGGCGCTGCCCCCTCTTGGCTGCGCCAATTCACCCCCGGGATATTTGGCGCGATTGGAAGAGGAGCGCGGCTCTATGCTTCCAATTGCCTGAAATATCCCGGGGGTGAGGGCGAAGCCCGAGGGGGCAGTGCCCCCTGCCCGGCCCTCAGCCGCGCGCCGCGAGCGCCTCCTCGAGCAGCCGCTTCAGCACGTCACGCGGCACGTCCGAGGTGACGAAGGCCTCGCCGATGCCGCGCGCGAGGATGAAGCGCATCTTGCCGTCGAGCACCTTCTTGTCCTGTGCCATCAGCGCAATCAGCCCCTCGGCATCGGGCAGATCGCCCGGGATGTCGGCCAGATCGGTCTTCATCCCCATCGCCTTCAGATGTGCGCGCACCCGCGACGGCGCCTCCTGGCTGCACAGGCCAAGCCGCTGGCTGAGCTCGAAGGCGAGCGCGCAGCCGATCGCCACGCCCTCGCCATGCAAGAGCCGGTCGCCATAGCCGGTCGCCGCCTCGAGCGCGTGGCAGAAGGTGTGGCCAAGGTTCAGCAGGGCGCGGTCGCCCTCCTCGGTCTCGTCGCGCGCGACGATCTCGGCCTTCATCTCGACCGAGCGCCTCACCGCCATCTGCCGCGCCGCGAGGTCGCCGGCCGCGAGCTTCGGCCCCATGTCCTCGAGCCATTCGAAGAACAGCGGATCGCCGAGCAGCCCGTATTTCACCACCTCGCCATAGCCCGCGAGGAAATCGCGCGCGGTGAGCGTGCCCAGCAGCGCGATGTCGGCAAGCACCAGCGCGGGCTGATGGAAGGCGCCGATCAGGTTCTTGCCGGCCTTGACGTTGATCCCGGTCTTGCCGCCGACCGAGCTGTCGACCTGGGCGAGCAGCGTCGTCGGGATCTGCACGAACCGCACGCCGCGGCGCAGGATCGCGGCGGCAAAACCGACGAGATCGCCGATCACCCCGCCGCCGAAGGCGATGACGATGTCCTTGCGCTCGACCTTCTGCTCGAGCAGCCATTCGCAGGCGCGCTCGAGCGAGGCCCAGCATTTCGTGCCCTCACCCGCCGGCAGCGCAAGCGAGACCATCTCGATGTCGCCAAGCCCCGCGCGCAGCGCCTGAAGATGCAGCGCGCCGACGGTCTCGTCGGTGATCACCGCAACGCGCGGACGGCGCAGCAGCGGCGCGATCTCGGCGCCGGCCCCGGCAATCAGCCCCGCGCCGAGGCGCACGTCATAGGACCTCGATCCCAGCTCGACCCGAACCGTCTCACGCATCCCGTTCCTCCTCGAAAACTCCGCCGCGCGCGCGCAGCGCCGCGACCACCTTCTGTGCCATGTCCTCGATCGACAGACCGGGCTCGGCCTCGACCGCCACCTGCGCCAGCGCATAGACCGGCGCGCGGGTCTCGAACAGCTCGCTCAGCGTGCGCTTCGGATCGGCGGTGCGCAGCAGCGGCCGGGTGTTCTTGTGCCGCACCCGCTGCCACAGGAGCTCGAGCCCCGCCTGCAGCCAGACCGAGACCCCGAGCCGCGCGATCATCTCGCGGTTCGCCGCGCTCATGAAGGCGCCGCCGCCGGTCGAGACGACGGCCGGCGGCCCCGCAAGCAGCCGCGCGATCACCTCGCTCTCGCGGGCGCGGAAGAAGGGCTCGCCGTCACGGGCGAAGATCTCGGCCACCGACATCTGCGCCGCCTTCACGATCTCCTCGTCACTGTCGAGGAAGGGCACGCCCAGAGTGCGCGCAAGCGCCGTGCCGACCGCGGTCTTGCCCGCCCCCATCATGCCGACGAGCACGATCGTGCGGGTCAGTTTCGGGGGCATCTGCGGCGCCGGGCGCGGGCCGTGCGGGCTCTCTTCGGTCAAGCGGTCCTCCCTCGTCGCGCCCGGGCGGAGTGCCGCCGATGCGCGGGCGCTTGCGCAAACGTGAATTCCGGCCCCCTGAATGGCGTGATCTTCGGCGAAATGCCATATATAATCTTTGCGAGTTTCCGCCGCAGGGCGTATCGGGGCGGCGCAGACCGCGCGTCGCGGCGTGCCGCGATCTCCGGGACGTCCGGCGCGGAGGGCAAAACATCGAGCAAGAAGAAACGGAAGACGGACTTATGGGGCGTATTTTTCAGGCCATCGCGATTCTCCTGGTTTTTGCCGTGCTTGCGGTGATTGGTTATGCCTATTTCGGCGACATGCATCCTCAGACCGGCGAGCAGCGGCTCGAGGTCACATTGCCGGGGAATGCGGGTGGCAACTGAGCGTGGCCGGATCTTCCTGCTGCTGACCGCTCTGGCCCTGCCCGGCACGGCACAAGCCGAAGGCGAGCCGCTTTCGGCGATCGACTGGTTGTCGCGCTCGGTGGTGACGCCGGCCGCGATGGCGCCGCACAGCCTTGCGGTGCCCGGCGCACGCCCGGGCGAGCCGCCGGTGAGCAGCGGTGTGACGAATGAATCCGTCTCGGTGATGTCGCTCGACCGGCCGCCGGCGAATGCGCTCGGCCTTGTGCCGGTGGCGCGCACCGGGCTGCCGCGCGATCTGTGGGGCGACACGCCCGAGGCGCAGCTTGCCGCGGCGCTGCGCAAGGAGCGCATCGACACCCTGCCCTCGATCCAGGCCTTCCTGATGGAGCTGCTGCTCGCCGAGCTCGATCCGCCGCGGGTGCCCGCGCCGGCGGGGCACAACGTGCTGTTCCTCGCCCGCGTCGACCGGCTGCTCGACATGGGTGCGCTCGATCAGGCGATGGCGCTGCTGGAACAGGCCGATGCGACCGATCCCGAGGTCTTCCGCCGCCGCTTCGACGTGGCGCTGCTGCTCGGCGAGGAAAACAAGGCCTGCGAGATCATGGAAAAGACGCCGCGTCTGGCGCCGTCCTTCCCGGCGCGGATCTTCTGCCTTGCCCGCTCGGGCGACTGGCAGACGGCGGCGCTGAGCTTCGGCACCGGCCGCGCGCTTGGCCAGATCGACCCGGAAACGGCCGACCTGCTCGAGCGCTTCCTCGAGCCCGAGCTCGCGGACGGCGCCGAGGATCTGCCGCCGCCCTCGCGCCCCTCGCCGCTCGTCTTCCGGATGATGGAGGCGATCGGTCAGCCGATGTCGACGAACAGCCTGCCGGTGGCGTTCGCCCAGGCCGACCTGCGCTCGAACACCGGCTGGAAGGCGCAGCTCGAGGCGGCCGAGCGGCTGACCCGGATGGGGGTGCTCGATCCGAACCAGCTGCTCGGGCTCTACACCCAGGACAAGGCCGCGGCCTCGGGCGGGGTGTGGGACCGGGTCACGCTGATCTCCGACTTCGACACCGCGCTGAACGAAAATGACGCCGGCCGCGTGGCACAGCTGTTGCCCGCGGTCTGGGACGCGATGCAGGCGCAGGAACTCGAACCGGCGCTTGCCGCGATCTATGGCGAACGGCTTGCGGCAATGGATCTGCCGGAGGAGGCGGGCGGCATCGCCTTCCGCCTTGGCCTGCTGAGCGCGGGCTACGAGAAGGTGGCCCGCGCGCATGTGCCGGCCGATGCCGACGAGCAGCTGCTGTGCGGCATCGCCCAGGGGGCGACCGCGACGGTGCCGGCGCAGGACCAGCTCGGGCTGATGCTGAAGCGGGTCTTCGACACCCCGGCGACGACCGTGCCCGCGCCCTATGCCGAGATGATGCCGAACCGGCAGGGCGAGGCGCTGCTTGCCGCCGTCGATGACATCACCGAAGGCGCGAAGGGCGATTACCGCCGTGTCGAGAGCGGGCTCGACCTGATGCGGCTGAACGGGCTCGAGGAGGTCGCGCGGCGTGCGGCGCTTGAAATGGTGATCCTGGAGCGCAACGGATGAGCGCCCCGCCGAACGCACGCTGGATCGCCACCTTTCTCGAGGCGCAGGCGGCCGAGGCGGGCGCCGCGCGCAACACGATCCTGAGCTATGGCCGCGACCTGACCGACTTCCTCGGCTTCGTCGAGGCGCGGGATCTGGCCTTTGCCACACTCGGCCGCGAGGCGGTCGAGGATTACCTCGTGCGCTGCGAGGCCGAGGGGCTGGCGAAATCGACGCGCGCGCGGCGGCTTTCGGCGATCCGGCAGCTCTTCCGCTTCGCCTATGAGGAAGGCTGGCGCGCCGACAACCCGACGCTGCGCATCACCGGCCCGGGCAAGGCCCAGCGGCTGCCGAAGACGCTGAGCCTCGAAGAGGTCGAGGCGCTGCTCGAGGCGGCGCGCGATCAGGGCCAGTCGCTCTCCGAGCAGATCCGCAACCGCTGCCTGATGGAACTGCTCTATGCCACCGGCATGCGGGTGAGCGAGCTGGTCTCGCTGCCGGTCGCGGCGGCGCGCGGCAATCCGGCGATGCTGCTGATCCGCGGCAAGGGCGGCAAGGAACGGATGGTGCCGCTCAGCCCGCCCGCGCGTGAGGCGCTGAGCGCGTGGCTGAAGACCCGAGATACAGCCGAGGAAGAGGCGCGGCTGAACCGGCGGGTGCCGGCCTCGCGCTTTCTCTTCCCCTCGAGCGCAAAGGAAGGCCACCTGACCCGGCAGGGCTTTCACGGGCTGCTCAAGGACATTGCAGTCGCCGCGGGGGTCAGCCCGGCGCGGGTCACGCCGCACGTTCTGCGCCACGCCTTCGCCACGCATCTGCTGCAGGGCGGCGCCGATCTGCGCGCGATCCAGATGCTGCTCGGCCATGCCGATCTCTCGACCACCGAGATCTACACCCACGTCCTCGACGAGCGGCTGAAGGAACTGGTCCTCGGTCACCATCCGCTCGCCGGCGGCTCTTGAACGGGGCGCCGCGGCTCCCCATAGTGCGCGATTATGGAAAACCACATTTCGACCCTTCTCGACACCGCCTTCTGGCTGACCGCGGGCGCGATCGTCCTGCTTTTGCTGCTTTCCGCCTTCTTCTCGGGGTCGGAGACTGCGCTCACCGCCGCCAGCCGCGCCAAGCTGCGCTCGCGCGCGGACAAGGGCGACAACGGCGCCGAGACGGCGCTCGAGATCACCGAGGACAATGAGCGGCTGATCGGCGCGCTGCTGCTGGGCAACAACGTCGTCAACATCCTCTCGGCCTCGCTCGCCACCGCGCTGCTGACGCGGCTCTTCGGTCAGGGCGGCGTGGCGCTGGCGACGCTGGCAATGACGGTCCTCGTGCTGATCTTCTCGGAAGTTCTGCCGAAGACCTATGCCATCACCTATCCCGAGACCGTGGCCAGCCGCGTCGCCCGCATCGTGCGGCTGCTGATCCGGGTGCTGACGCCCGTCGTCACCGTGGTGCGGCTGGTGGTGCGCGGCATCCTGTGGGCCTTCGGGCTGCGCACCGACGCGAACCAGTCGATGTTCTCGGTCCATGATGAAATCGCCGGCGCCCTCGCCATCGGCACCTCGGAAGGCACCGTCGACAAGGCGGACCGCGACCGTCTGCTTGGCGCGCTCGATCTCGGCAGCCGCACCGTCGACGAGATCATGCTGCACCGCAGCCAGATCGAGATGCTCGATGCCGACAGCGACCCCGAGACGCTGCTGACCGCGGTGCTGAGCTCGCCGCACACCCGGCTGCCGCTCTACAAGGGCGAGCGCGAGAACGTGGTCGGCGTGATCCACGCCAAGGAGCTGCTGCGCGCGGTCGAGAAATTCCTGCGCACCGGCGACGGCAAGCTCGATTCCGTCTCGGATCTCGACGTAATGAAGGTGGCGATGAAGCCCTATTTCATCCCCGAGACCACACCGCTCGACGAGCAGATGCGCGAATTTCTCAAGCGGCGCACGCATTTCGCCCTCGTCGTCGATGAATACGGCGATCTGAAGGGGCTGCTGACGCTCGAGGACATCCTCGAGGAGATCGTGGGCGACATCACCGACGAGCTCGACCCGAAGGCCGAGCGCCAGCTGAAGCCCACCGAGACCGGCGACTACCTCGTCGATGGCGCGATGACGATCCGCGACCTGAACCGCGAGACCGACTGGGCGCTGCCCGACGAGGAGGCGAACACCGTCGCCGGCCTCGTCATCCACGAGGCGCAGACGATCCCCGAGGAAGGTCAGGTGTTCTCCTTCCACGGCTTCCGCTTCGAGGTGGTGGCGCGCAAGGACAACCGCATCACCACGCTGAAGATCAAGCCGCTGCTGCCGATCGCCGGCTGATCAGCGGTAGAGCAGCGAGCGGCCACCGGCGAAAAGATGCACCTTCGCCGGATCTGCGGCGAGCGTCACCCTTTGCCGGCGCAGATCGGCGTGGATGCCCGGCAGTTTCGCGATCATATGCGGCGCGCCCATCTCCTCGCCGAAATAGAGCAGCGTCACCTCGCCGAGCGCCTCGACGATCTCGACGGTGCCGGTGAAGAGCCCCGCGCCCCCGGTCAGCACCAGATCCTCGGGCCGGACGCCGATGTTGACCTTCAGCCCGAGATCGGCCGCAGTGGTCGGCACATGGCTGACCGCCATGCCGCCATCGGCGAGCTTCACCGTGGTTTCGGCGCCGGTCGCCACCACCTCGCCCGGAAGCAGGTTCATCTGCGGCGAACCGATGAACTGCGCCACGAACTCGTTTTCCGGCCGCTCGTAAAGCTCGAGCGGCGAGCCGACCTGCGCGATGCCCTTGTCGGCCAGCACCACGATGCGCGAGGCCAGGGTCATCGCCTCGACCTGATCGTGGGTGACATAGATCATCGTGCGGTCGGGCATCGCCTCCTTGAGCTGGGCAATCTCGATCCGCGTCGCGACGCGCAGCGCCGCGTCGAGGTTCGAGAGCGGCTCGTCAAAGAGATAGACCTTGGGGTCGCGCACGATCGCCCGGCCGATCGCCACGCGCTGCCGCTGCCCGCCCGAGAGCGCCTTTGGCAGGCGGTCGAGATAGGGCGTCAGCTGCAGGATGCGCGCGGCATTTTCCACCGCCTTGTCAATCTCTTCGCGGGACTTCTTCGCGATCTTCAGGGCGAATTCCATGTTCTGCCGCACGGTCATGTGCGGGTAAAGCGCATAGCTTTGGAACACCATCGCGATGCCGCGCTGCGCCGGCGGCATGTCGTTCACCCGCTGTCCGTCGATCACCAGATCGCCGCCAGAGATCCGCTCGAGCCCGGCGATCATCCGCAGCAGCGTGGACTTGCCGCAGCCCGAGGGGCCGACGAAGACGATCAGCTCCCCGGCCCGGATCTCGAGGTTGATGTCCTTCAGGATGTCGACGTCGCCATAGGCTTTCGAGACCCCGGTGAGGGAGAGATCGGCCATGTCACGCTCCGCTGTTCAGACGCAGGATGCTCGACTGCCAGGAGCCGAGCTGAAGATGGTTGTCCGCGGTGGGCCGGATCGAGCCGAGCTCGCCCGCGAGCGTCACCCAGTCCCCGGGCGGCAGATCGGTGTCGACCGGCGCATCGGTCAGGTTGAAGACGCACAGGATGGTCTCGTCCTCCGCCACCCGGCGGAACCGCAGCACCCCGTCCCTGGCCTCGATCTCCGTCATAAGACCCGCGCGCAAAGCATTGTGATTCTTGCGAAATGCGATGGCGCGGCGGTAATGGTGCAGCAACGCAGCGGGATCGGCCTCGGCGGCATCGACGGCCAGCGCCGACTGCACCGAGGAGATCGGCAGCCAGGGCTTGGCACTCGAGAACCCGGCATAGACGGCGTCCTTCTCCCAGACCATCGGCGTGCGGCAGCCGTCGCGGCCCTTGAATTCGGGCCAGAACTCCTTGCCGTAGGGGTCTTGCAGGTCCTCGAAGGCGATCTCGGCCTCGGGCAGGCCCAGCTCCTCGCCCTGATAGAGGCAGACCGAGCCCCGCAGACACATCAGAAGCGTCGCGTAAACCTTTGCAGCGGCGGCAGAAAGACCCCAGCGGCTGATGTGGCGCACGACGTCGTGGTTGGAATAGGCCCAGCAGGCCCAGCCCCGCGGCGCGACCGCATCGACCTTGCGGAAGACCGCGGCGATATAGGCGGCGCTGAGCGGCTCGTGCCCCGACAGCAGCTCGAAGGCATAGGACATCTGCACACCGACGCCATCCGCGGTATATTCGCCGAGGATCTCGAGCCCGCGCTGGCTGTCGCCGATCTCGCCCACGGCGGCGGCCTTGTAGGGCTCCATCACCGCCCGAAGTTTCTTCAGGAATTCAATGTTCTTCGGGTGGTTCTTGTCGTAGATGTGGCGCTGGTGATTGTAGGGGTTCACCTTTGGCGCGGTGCTGTCGTTGCGCTCCTCGACCGGCAGCGGCGGGTTGTCGCGCAACGCTTCGTCATGCATGTAGAAGTTGATCGTGTCGAGGCGGAAGCCATCGACTCCACGTTCAAGCCAGAACCGCGCCACGTCCAGCAGCGCCTCCTGCACCGCCGGGCAATGGAAGTTCAGGTCCGGCTGGCTGACGAGGAAGTTGTGCAGGTAATACTGCTCGCGCCGGGCGTCCCATTGCCAGGCCGGGCCGCCAAAGATCGACAGCCAGTTGTTCGGCGCCGTGCCGTCGGGTTTCGGATCGGCCCAGACATACCAGTCGGCCTTCGCATTGTCGCGCCCCGCCCGGCTTTCCTGGAACCAGGGATGCACGTCCGAGGTATGGCTCAGCACCAGGTCGATCATCACCTTCAGCCCAAGCGCATGCGCGGTGGCAATCACCTGGTCGAAATCGGCAAGACCGCCGAACATCGGATCGACGTCGCAATAGTTGCTGACGTCATAGCCGAAATCCTTCATCGGCGAGGTGAAGAACGGCGAGATCCAGATCGCATCGGCGCCAAGCGAGGCCACATAGGGCAGCCGGCGCACGATGCCCAGCAGATCGCCCACCCCGTCACCGTTCGTGTCCTGGAAACTGCGCGGATAGATCTGATAGATCACCGCGCCGCGCCACCAGTCGGCATCCTTTTTCATCATGGTCATTCAGCCACCTTTCACCGAGCCGGCCAAAAGGCCGCGCACGAGGTATTTCTGCATTGCAAAGAAGACGAGGAGCGGCACCGAGATCGACACGAAGGCGGAGGCCGCGAGAATTTCCCAATCGCCCCCGTGCGAGCCCATCAGCTCGCGCAGGACGCCGGTCATCACCAGCTGGTCGTGGCGGTTGCCGAGGAAGACGGTGGCGACGAGCAGGTCGTTCCAGACCCAGAGGAACTGGAAGATCGCGAAGGAGGCAAGCGCCGGGAAGGACAGCGGCAGGATGATGCGGCGGAAGATCTGGAACTCGGTCGCGCCGTCGACGCGGGCGCTCTCGATGATCTCGCGCGGCAGGCCGACCATGTAGTTGCGCAACAGGTAGATGGCGAGCGGCAGGCCGAAGCCCGTATGCGCGAGCCAAATCCCCATATAGCCCTTGCCGATGCCGATGTCGTTGTGCAGCTTCAGAAGCGGGATCAGGGCGAGCTGCAGCGGCACGACCAGAAGCCCCACCACCGCGGCGATCAGCAGCGCGCGCCCCGGAAACTCCATCCAGGCGAGCGCATAGGCCGCGAAGGCCGCGATCAGGATCGGGATCACGGTTGCCGGAATCGTCACCGTCATCGTGTTGAGGAAGGCCTGTCCCAGCCCCTCGGCGCCGATCACCCGGACGTAGTTTTCCGTGGTGACGCGCGGCGGCACGGTGGTGGTGACGAAGATCCGCATCCCCCGCCCGTCGGCAAACGCGGTGGGTGAGCTCAGCCGATAGCTGCCATCGGCGGCGACGGTCAGGCTTTGCCCGTCCTTCAGCGCAGCGGTCTCGCCCGGGCGATAGGCCTCGGGGGCGCGCGAGGTGATCCCCCAAGCGTCAAGCCGCTGGCCCTGGTCAAGGACAGTGCCCGAGATCACCCAGGTCTCACCCTCCTGCACGGCACTCTCCGCCTCGCCCGCCCGCACGAAGGCCGAGGCGGTCGAGGGAAGGGCCGCCTTCCACCAGCCCGAGGCCGCGATCTGGTCGCGGTCGCGGAAGGAAGAGACAAGCAGGCCGAAGGTCGGCACCGTCCACAGCAGCACCAGCAGCAGCGCGGCGAGGTTCACCGCCCAGACAAGACGCGCGCGGGTTCCGGCGATCTGGCTCATCACATCATCTCCCGGCGCGCGTTGCGGATGTTCCACACCATGATCGGCGTGACGAGCGCCATGATGACCAGCGCAATCGCCGAGCCGCGGCCGTAATCGGGCGCGCCGCGGAACATCCAGTCATACATCAGGTTCGCCAACACCTGCGTGCCCCATTGCCCGTTCGTCATCACGAAGACGATGTCGAAGATCTTCAGCACGGTGATGGTGATCGTGGTCCAGACGACCGCGATCGTGCCCCAGATCTGCGGCACCTTGATCCGGAAGAAGAGCTGCCACGGGTTCGCGCCATCGAGGATCGCGGCCTCGATCGTCTCTTCGGGGATGCCGCGCAATGCGGCCGAGAGGATCACCATGGCAAAGCCGGTCTGGATCCAGATCAGCACCGCCATCAGGAAGAAGTTGTTCCAGAACGGGATCGTCAGCCAGGTCTCGGGCGGATGGCCGAGCGCGGTCCAGACCGCGTTCAGCAGGCCGATCTGTTCCTGCCCCTCGGCGCGGTAGTCGTAGATGAACTTCCAGATCACCCCGGCCCCGACGAAGGAAATCGCCATCGGCATGAAGATGAAGGATTTCGCGACATTGCCCCAGCGGATGCGGTCGGTGAGCTGCGCCGCAAGCAGGCCGAAGAAGGTCGAGGCGGCGGGCACCACCAGAAGCCACAGCAGGTTGTTCAGGATCGACTCGCGGAACTTCGCATCTGCTGCCAGCCAGCGGTAATTGCCGAGCCCGACCCAGGTCCGCCCGCCGGCGTCATGCAGGCTGCGCCAGATCGAGTCGAAGACCGGATAGACGAGGTAGACCGCAAGGAACAGGATCGCCGGCCCGATGAAAAGCCAGGGCCGCACCATGTTCGCGCGCAGGATATTGCGGCCGGCATGCGGCCCGCGCGACGGCCAGACCCAGTCGAGGATCAGGTTCGATCCCCAGAACCAGGCGACGCAGCCGAAGACGCCGGTGACAATCGTGCCCGCGGCATAGCTGAGCTGTTCCATCAATCCTCCCGCCCCCGAAGGGCAAGACCCCGCCGGCACCGCGGCGGGGCCGACGTGCTTACTTCAGCGTGTTCCAGGTCGCCTGGATCGCGCCCGCCACATCCGCGGCCGACTTGCCGCCGACATAGTCGACCATGCCGGTCCAGAACGCCCCCGCGCCGATCGCGCCGGGCATCAGGTCGGAGCCGTCGAAGCGGAAGGTGGTGGCGCCCAAGAGGATGTCGCCCATCTTCTTCAGCGTCGGGTCGCCGTAAAGATCGGTGTTCACCCCCTTGTAGGGCGTGACGAAGCCGGTCTGCGCCATCCAGACCTCATGCGCGATCGGGCTTTCGAGGAAGGTGATGAAGGCGTCGCCCACCGGGTTGTCGCTGAGCTTGGCGAAGACCGTGCCCGCGCCCAGCACCGGCTGGCCCAGATCCTTCTCGGCATAGGCCGGGAAGTAGAAGAAGTCGGCATCCTCGCCGATCACCGTGCCTTCGGGGAAGAAGGAGGGGATGAAGGAGGCCATCTTGTGCATGTAGCACTGCGGCGGCGAGGTGAAGAGCCCCTTCGGGCTGTCGCGGAAGTCGGTCGAGGCGACGGCGCCCGAGCCGCCGGCGACGAAGCTGTCGTTCTTCGCGAACCAGCCGAAATCCTCGATCGCGGCCACCACCTTCGGATCGTCGAACTTCAGCTTGTTCGACACCCAGTCGTCATAGTCCTGCGGCGTGTTGAGGCGCAGCATCAGGTCCTCGACCCAGTCGGTCGCGGGCCAGCCGGTGGCGCCACCCGAGCCGATGCCGATGCACCAGGGCGTGCCGCCGTCCTTGACGATCTGCTCGGTCAGCGCCTTGAGCTCTTCCATCGTCTTCGGGATCTCGTAGCCCGCATCGGCGAAGTTCTCGGGCACATACCAGACCAGCGATTTCACGTCGGCCTTGAACGGGAAGGCATATTGGTGGTGCTGCCCGTCCGGCCCGGCATAGTTGCCATAGGCGGCCCAGCTGTCGCCCGCGGCGTAATTGTCCCGGATCCACTGCCCGGTGCCATCGGCCAGCGGCTTCAGATGGCCCTTCTTCGCCAGATCGGCGGCAAGGCCCGGCTGCGGGAAGACCGCGATGTCGGGCGGGCTGCCGGCCTCGGCGTCGATGACGATCTGCTGCTCGAAACTGTCGGAGCCCGAATATTCCACATCCGCCCCGGTCGCGGCGCGGAAATAGTCGATCACGCTTTCGAACAGGTCACGGTCGGGGCCGAGCCAGGGGCCGAGCACCGTCAGCTTCTTGCCCTTCAGGTCCATCTTCGCCAGCGCGTCATAGCTTGCCCAGTCGAAGCGGCTGTCCTTGCCGGGGGCGAATTTCAGTTCGCCCGCGCCGGCGGCCGAGGCGGCCAGCGCGATCAGCGCCACGCCGAGATAAAGGCTTTTCCTCATGCATTCCTCCCGAAATCCGGGCTTCCGCCCCAGCCGATCAACCTGCCCCCTGCCCCGGTCTGACGACTCGACGCCAAAGCGCTTTGGATGCTGCAAACTCCGGTATCGCGAAATGAAAGTCAACTGAATGAAATGCCGCAATTGCACTGTAATTCCAAGGATTATTGTGCACTTGCAGCATTACGGAGGGACGGCCGCGCATCCGATTGACGCGCCATTCTCCCGGCGCTAACGTGCCGGACATTCAAAGCGGTTTGGATGCCAACGCGCCACCGAGTCACACTTGTCACGGATGCCCGCAGATGAACCTCAAGCAACTCGCCGCGGAACTGGGCCTGTCGCCCACCACTGTCAGCCGCGCGCTGAATGGCTATCCCGAGGTGTCAGAGGCGACGCGGCTGCGCGTGGCCGAGGCGGCGCGCCATTACAACTATCGCCCGAACACCCAGGCCAAGCGCCTGGCCACCGGCCGCGCGATGGCGATCGGCCATATCATCCCGCTCTCGACCCGGCACGAGATCGTCAACCCGGTCTTTGCCGATTTCATCGCCGGCGCCGGCGAGGTCTATGCACGCGCGGGCTATGACATGGTGCTGACCATCGTGCCCGACAGCGACGAGGAGCGCGCCTATCGCGAGGTCCACTCGAAGGGCAATGTCGACGGCATCATCGTGCACGGGCCGAAGGTGCATGACGCACGGCTGCCGCTGCTTGAGGAGCTCGGTCTGCCCTTCGTGGTGCATGGCCGCTCGCTCGGCGCCGACCCCGGCTATTCCTGGGTCGACGTCAACAACACCCGCGCCTTCGAGCGTGCGACGGGCTTCCTGCTTGACCTCGGGCATCGCCGCATCGCGCTGGTGAACGGCATCGAGACGATGGATTTCGCCGCCCGCCGCCGGCATGGGTTCGAGCGCGCGCTGGCCGCGCGCGGGCTTGCGGCCGATCCCGCGCTGATGGTCGCGGGCGAGATGACCGAGGCGCAGGGCCATGACGCGGCGCGCGACATGCTCGATCTGCCCGACCCGCCGACCGCGTTCCTCACCGCCTCGTTCCTCTCCGCGATGGGGGTGCGGCGCGCGCTGTGGGAGCGCGACATGCGGATGGGCCGCGACGTCTCGATTGTCACCCATGACGACGAGCTCGGCTATCTGCGCAACGGCGCCGACGAGCCGATCTTCACCGCCACCCGCTCCTCGGTGCGCGAGGCCGGGCGGCGCTGTGCGGCGATGCTGCTGCGCCGGATCGAGACCGGCGCCGGCGCGCCCGAGAGCGACCTTCTGGAAGCGACGCTGGTCGTCGGCGCCTCGACCGGCCCGGCCCCGCGCCGCTCCGACCTGACCGACTGAAGGACACATGATGCTGCCAGGCCGCAAAGACTTCCCCGAGGGCTTCCTGTTCGGGACCGCCACCTCTTCCTACCAGATCGAGGGGCACCGCTTCGGCGGCGCGGGCCCGACGCATTGGGACAGTTTCGCCGCCACCCCGGGCAATGTCGCGCGCGCTGAAAACGGCGCCGTGGCCTGCGACCATTATCACCGCTGGGCCGAGGATCTCGACCTCGTGGCCGATGCGGGCTTTGACCTCTATCGCTTCTCGACCTCCTGGGCGCGGGTGATGCCCGAAGGCCGCGGCGCGGTGAATGCCGAGGGGCTCGATTTCTACGACCGGCTTGTCGACGGCATGCTCGAGCGCGGCATCAAGCCGGCGCTGACCCTCTATCACTGGGAGATGCCCTCGGCGCTTGCCGATCTGGGCGGCTGGCGCAACCGCGACGTCGCGCAGTGGTTTGCCGAGTTCACCCAGGTGATCGCGCGCCGGCTCGGCGACCGGATCTGGTCCGCCGCGCCGATCAACGAGCCCTGGTGCGTGGGCTGGCTGAGCCATTTTCTGGGCGCCCATGCGCCCGGGCTGCGCGACATCCGCGCGACGGCGCGGGCGATGCATCACGTGCTGCTGGCGCATGGCCAGGCGATCTCGGTGATGCGGGCCGAGGGGATGGGCAATCTCGGCGCGGTGTGCAATTTCGAATATGCGCACCCGGCCGATGCCACCCCCGAGGCCGCAGCTGCCGCGCGCCTCTACGACGCCTATTACAACCGCTTCTTCGTCGAAGGCATGATGCTCGGCCGCTATCCCGACGAGGTGCTCGACGGCTTTGCCCCGCATCTGCCCGAGGGCTGGCAGGACGATTTCGCCACGATCCGCGCGCCGCTCGACTGGTTCGGGCTGAACTACTATACCTGCAAGCGCATCGCCCCCTGCGGCGGCCCCTGGCCGGCGCATCGCGAGGTGGAGGGACCGTTGCCGAAGACCGACATGGGCTGGGAGATCTATCCCGAGGGGCTGCACGCCTTCCTCACCCGTGTCGCGCGCGACTACACCGGCGCGCTGCCGCTTTACGTCACCGAGAACGGCATGGCCGCGCCCGACGCGCTGGCGGATGGCACCTGCGCCGACGCCGGCCGCATCGCCTATTACGCCGAGCACCTCGAGGCCTGCCGCCGCGCCATTGCCGAGGGCGTGCCGCTGGCGGGCTACATGAGCTGGTCGCTGCTCGACAATTACGAATGGGCGCTCGGTTATGACAAGCGCTTCGGCCTCGTCCATGTCGATTTCGAAACCCTGAAACGCAGCCCCAAGGCGTCGTGGCACGCCTGGGCGCGGGCGCTGGAGCACTGAGATGTCCCTGACCCTTCTGGCCGATATCGGCGGCACCAATACCCGCGTCGCCCTGGCGCGCGAGGGCCGGCTTCTGCCCGACACGATCCGCCGCTATCCGAACGACCATCACCCGGCCCTCGGGCCGATCCTTGCGGGCTATCTCGCCGAGGCCGGCGCGGGGCCGGTCGCCGGGGCCTGCGTCGCAGCCGCGGGGCCGGTGCGCGACGGGATCGCGGTGATGACCAATCTCGACTGGCGCATCACCCCCGAGACGGTCGCGACGGCCACCGGCGCCGCGCGCGTCGCGGTGCTGAACGACCTGCAGGCACAGGGCCACGCGCTTGGCACCCTTGCCCCCGGGGCGCTGCGCCAGATCCTGCCCGGCGCCCCCGCCGCAGCCGGCGCAAGCGCCCTGGTGATCGGCATCGGCACCGGCTTCAATGCCGCGCCGGTGCATGAAACGCCCGGCGGACGCCTGGTCGCGGCGTCGGAATGCGGCCATGTCACCTTGCCCGTGCGCAGCGACGAAGACCTGCGCCTGATGCAGTTTCTTGCGGCCGGTCACGGTTTCGCCTCGGTCGAGGATGCGCTGTCCGGGCGCGGCCTCGCGGCGATCCACGCCTTCCTGCGCGCCGAAACCGGGCATGGCGCGCCGCGCGATGCCGCCTCGATCGTGACCGCGGTCGCGACCGGCGACATGCTCGCCCGCGCCACGCTGCGACTCTTCGTGCGGCTGCTTGCCGGCATCGTCGGCGACCTCGCGCTGATTCACCTGCCCTTCGCCGGCATCTACCTGTGCGGCGGTGTCGCCCGCGCCGTCGCGCCCCATCTTGCCGAGACCGGCTTTGCCGCGGCGCTGCACGACAAGGGGCGGTTTTCCGACTTCCTCGCCGCCTTCCCGGTGGCGGTGATCGAGGACGACTATGCCGCGCTTGCCGGCTGCGCGGCCTATCTGCAGGCCCGGCGCGGCTGACCCCGCGACGCCGGGCGGCGTCAAGGCAATCTTAACCGCTCGGCGCTATGCCTCTTTCATGCTGGAATGAAAGGGGAACAGGTGAGCTGCCTTCTGACCATCTTTTCCGTGGGGGGCGCATGACCACTCTTGCGCTCGGCCCCCGGCTCGACCTGCTGCATGCCGGGCATGCCTGCGCCGAGATCCGTGGCTGCGAGGGCCGGGATCTGGTGCTCGACGCCGGCCATGTGACCCACCTCGGCGCTCTCGGGCTGCAGATCCTGGTTGCCGCCGCCCGAAGCTGGCGTGCCGCCGGACTGTCGCTGACCATCGCCCCGCGTTCGGCCGCCTTCGACGACGCCCTCGTCCTCTTCGGCCTGCCGCTCGCCGCATTGCAGTCGGAGGGCGTCGCATGACCCTGACCGTGCTTGCCGTCGACGACAGCCGCACCATCCGCGACATGCTGCGCCTCGCGCTTGGCGAGGCCGGGATCACTCTGCACCTCGCCGAGGATGGGGTGCAGGGGCTCGAAGTGCTGAAGGACATCGAGCCCGACGCGATCATCTCGGACATCAACATGCCGCGCCTCGACGGCTTCGGCTTCATCGAGGCGGTGCGCCGCCAGGACCGCCACCGCGCCACGCCGATCCTGGTGCTGACGACGGAATCGGCGCCCGAGCTGAAGGCCCGCGCCCGCGCCGCCGGCGCCACCGGCTGGATCGTGAAACCCTTCGACCCGCCGAAGCTGGTCAAGGCGCTGCACATGGTCGCGGGCTGAGGGAGGGCGCGATGGCAACCGATCCGATGGCGGAGATCCGGGCAGGATTCTTCGTCGAATGCGAGGAACTTCTGGAAAGCCTGCAGGATTCGCTCGTTCTCCTGCAAGATGGCCGCACCGACAGCGAGACGGTGAACACCGTCTTCCGCGCCGTGCATTCGATCAAGGGCGGTGCCGGGGCCTTCGGGCTCGATGCGCTCGTCGCCTTCGCGCACCGCTACGAGACGGTGCTCGACGCGCTGCGTTCGGGCCAGCTCGAGGCCACGCCCGAGGCGGTGCGCAGCTTCTTCCAGGCCGCCGACCTGCTGCAGGACCATGTCCGCACCGCGCGTGACGGCGCGCCGCCGCCCGAAGGCGCGGAGGAGGTGCTGCGCACGCTCGAAGCGCTGATCGGCGGCGGCGGGGAGACCGCCGAGGAAACCCCCGACTTCCAGCCGATCGCGCTCGATTTTCAGCCGATCGCCCTGTCCTTCGACTTCGATGCCCCCGACGAGCCCGCCGCGCCGGCGCGTTGGGTGATCCGTTTCCGCCCGACCGATGCGCTCTATGCCTCGGGCAACGAGCCGCTGCATCTGCTGCGGGCGCTCGCCGCGCTCGGCTCGGCCGAGGTTGCGTGCGACACCGCCGCGGTGCCGCCGCTCGACGCGCTGCCCCCAGAGGCCGCCCTGCTCGCCTGGCAGATCACGCTTCCGGGCGAGATCGCCGAGGCGGAAATCCGCGAGGTCTTCGATTTCGTCGAGGATGTCTGCGCGCTCGAGATCGCGCGCGAGAGCGGGACGGGTGCGGAACCGCCTGCGGCCGCACCGGCCGGTGCCCCCGTCTGCGCCGCCGAAGCGCCCACAGCGCCACAGGTGCCGCCCGCCCCCGTCGATGCCGCGATCGTTGACGCGCCCCCGCAGCCCGCCCCCACGCCGGCCGCTGCGCCGCCGCGCGAGACCTCCGGGCAGCGCGCGCCGCCGGCCGAGGTCTCGGCCACGGTGCGGGTCGATCTCGACCGCATCGACCGGCTGGTGAACCTGGTGGGCGAGCTGGTGATCAACCAGGCGATGCTGGCGCAAAGCGTGGCCGAGGCCGGGCTGCCGCCGAATTCGGCGGTGATGACCGGGCTCGAGGCCTTCATGATGCTCACCCGCGACCTGCAGGACAGCGTGATGATGATCCGCGCGCAACCGGTCAAGCCGCTGTTCCAGCGCATGGCGCGGATCGTGCGCGAGGCCTCGGCCGCCGTTGGCAAGGAGGTGCGCCTGCATGCCGAGGGCGAGACGACCGAGGTCGACAAGACGGTGATCGAGCGCCTGGCCGAGCCGCTCACCCACATGATCCGCAACGCCGTCGACCATGGGCTCGAGACCCCCGAGCTGCGGCTTGCCGCAGGCAAGCCGGCCGAGGGGGTGATCTCGCTGACCGCGCAGCACCGCTCGGGCCGGATCGTGATCGAGGTCGCCGATGACGGCGCCGGCATCAACCGCCCGAAGGTGCGCGAGATCGCGCTGGCCCGCGGCCTGATCCCGGCCGATGCCGCACTGACCGATGCGGAAATCGACAACCTGTTGTTCCTGCCCGGCTTCTCGACGGCGAGCCAGGTTTCGGCCCTGTCCGGCCGCGGCGTCGGCATGGACGTGGTGCGGCAGGCGATCCAGTCGCTCGGCGGCCGGGTCACGATCCAGTCGGCGCCCGGCGCGGGCACCCGCTTCTCGATCTCGCTGCCGCTGACGCTTGCCGTGCTCGACGGAATGGTGGTCTCGGTCGCCGACGAGACGCTGGTGGTGCCGCTCTCCTCGATCCTCGAGACCGCGACGCTCGCCGCGGGCGACATCCGCGCGCTCGGGCCGCAGACCAACGTGATCCATCTGCGCGGCGCCTTCGTGCCGCTTTACGACCTCGGCGCCGAACTCGGCTACCGCGCGCCGCTGCCGTCCTACGAGGGCGCCGTCGTGCTGCTCACCGCGCAGGAGGACGGCTCGCGCGCCGCACTGATCGTCGATGCGATCCACGAGCAGCGGCAGGTGGTGATCAAGGGCTTGCAGCAGGCCTATGGCCGCATTCCGGGCGTCGCCGCGGCGACGATCCTCGGCAATGGCCGCATCGCCCTCATCCTCGACACCGCCGATCTTGTCCAGACCGCCTCCGGCCGCACCCGGATCAGCCAACTCGCCCTTGCAGGATGACCGCCATGTCCACCCCCGAAAGCCCCTCGGCCGAAGTCGAGCTTCTGTCCTTCCGCCTCGCCGACGAGGAATACAGCGTCGACATCATGTCGGTGCGCGAGATCCGCGGCTGGACCCGCGCGACGCCCTTACCGCATGCCCCGCCGCATGTGCGCGGCGTCATCAACCTGCGCGGCACGGTGCTGCCGGTGGTCGATCTCTCGGTGCGGCTCGGCATGGCGCCGGTGCCGGGCGATTCACGCAACGTGATCATCGTCGTGCAGGTCGGCAGCCAGACCACCGGCCTGCTCGTCAATGCCGTCTCCGACATCCTGTCGCTGCCGCGCAGCGAGCTGCAGCCGCCGCCCGACCTCGTGGCCGACGGCGACCAGAGCTTCATCGAGGCGCTGACCATCGTCGACGGCCGGATGATCCGGGTTCTCGATCTGCGCGCGGTGCTGCCCGATCAGTCGGCCGAGGCGGCCTGAGATGACCAGCTTCCGCCTGATCGCGCCGGATCTTCCGACCGAGACGGACCTGCACGCCATCGCCGACATCCTGCATCGCCGCGCCGGCATCGTGCTCGCGCCGGGCAAGGCGGCGATGGTGCAGTCGCGGCTCGGCAAGCGGTTGCGCCGTCTCGGCATCAGCGACTATCGCAGCTATCTGGCGCTCGTCACCTCCGACAAGGGCGGCGACGAGCTGAGCGCGATGATCTCGGCCCTCACCACCAACGTCACCCATTTCTTCCGCGAGAAGCACCACTTCGAGCTGCTGCGCAGCCACGCCCTGGCGCCGCTGATCGCCCGGGCGCGGGCCGGCGGGCGGGTCCGGATCTGGTCGGCCGGCTCCTCGAACGGCCAGGAGGCGTTCTCGATCGCGATGGTGCTGGCCGAGCTTGCCCCCGATTTCGAGGCGCTCGACATCCGCATCCTCGCGACCGACATCGACCCGCGGATGATCGCCTGCGGGCAGGAGGCGATCTATGACCGGCCCCTGCTCGACACCGTGCCGCCGGCGCTGCGCGAACGCTTCTTCCGCCCGGTGCCCGCGGGCTTTCAGGTGGTCGACAGCCTGCGCCGGATGGTCACCTTCCGCGAGCTGAACCTGCACGCCCCCTGGCCGATGAAGGGGCGCTTCAGCATCATCTTCTGCCGCAACGTGGTCATCTACTTCGATCCGGAGGCGCAGGCGCGGCTCTGGGCCCGGTTCGAGGACCTGCTCGAGCCCGGCGGCTGGATCTTCGTCGGCCATTCGGAACGGATCACCCGCGCCGAGAGCCGGCTCGAGACCGCGGGCCTTACAACCTACAGGCTGCCGGAAGGCCCGGCAGCGAACGGAGAAACGGAATGGCATTGAGAGACCAGCTGCGTGTCCTCGTGGTGGACGACATGTCGACGAGCCGCGGGCTGATCATGCAGGCGCTCGACGGCATGGGGATTCGCCAGGTCGGCCACGCGACCGACGGGCCGGGGGCGCTGCAGACGATCGAGACGGCGCCGGCGCATCTGGTGATCTCGGATTACAACATGCCCGGGATGGACGGGCTGCAGCTGCTGCAGGCGCTGCGGGCCAACGCCCGCACCAAGGGCGTCGGCTTCATCCTGATCACCGGCCGCGCCGACAGCACGGTGATCGACCTCGGCCGCAGATTCGGGATGAACAACTTCCTGAAGAAACCCTTCACGCCTGCCGAGCTGCGCGCCTGCATCGAGGCCGTGGTGGGAAGGCTGTGACCATGCGTCCGTCGGCGGATCCCGGGTTTTCGGTCGCGGGTGCGCTTGCACTCGATTCCCTCGCCGCGCGCATCGCGGCCGAGCTCGACGGGCTCGCGCAGCTTTCGGGCGAGGTGCAGCTCGCCCTTTCGCTGTGCCATTTTGCCGAGCATACCGACCCGGCGGCGATCCGCGGCCTGCAACGGCTCGACCGGATCACCCAGGCTCTCGAGGATCTCGGGCGGCTGATGGCGGCCCTGTCGCGCGAAATCCCGCAGGAGCTGCAGGCCGACTCGCGGCCGCTGCTGTCACAGCTCCGGCTGCAGGGGCTGATCCATGCTCTCGCCCGGCCCGGCCCGGCTGCCGCCGCGCCGCACGCCGCCCCCCCGGCCGACCCCCCGATCGAGGACGGCGACGTGCAGTGGTTCTGAGCTCTACGACGCCCTCCGCCGCACAGCGCTGATCGGCACTCCGCGGCCCCGCGGGGTTGCCTTTCGGCCGTGATTTTCAAGAAAGGGGAGTTTGGTGAACCGGGAGGGTTTCGAACCCTCGACCCGCTGATTAAGAGTCAGCTGCTCTACCACTGAGCTACCGGTCCGGCGCCTTAATCGTTCTTTCCGGCGCGGAACGCAACCCCAAGATTTCGGCCTCGCAATTGCGCCGGCAGGGACTCGTCCGTGCACGCCCCCTGCCCGACCACACGAGCGGCGAAACTCCGGCCCGAAGCCGCACGGCTCCGGCTTTCGGCGATGATTTTCACGAAAGGGGATTTGGTGAACCGGGAGGGTTTCGAACCCTCGACCCGCTGATTAAGAGTCAGCTGCTCTACCACTGAGCTACCGGTCCGACGCCTTAATCGTTCTTTCCGGCGCAGAACGCAACCCCTGAATGACTGTTTCATGCAAGGATTTTCACCGCTTGAAAAACCCCAGGGAAACAAGGGAAATCTCTTTGTTTCGCAAGATGTTCCCCCGCGCACCGAAGGTGCCGAAAAGGACCGTCCGGAGCTCGGCTTCGGGCGAATCAAGTGCCGCGGCGGCCCGCGGCCGGGTCGGCTGCACAGCTCCGGCCTGCCGCTGCGCGCTGCCCCTGCGACACCGTCGCCGCCGGTGCAGAAACTTCTGGCCCGCCCCGGCCGGCGCGCTTACCCTTCGCCCAGAGGATCAGGAGGGGAAAATGCTACGCTTCCTTTCATCCGAGCTCTGGCGGCTTCACAACACCGCTACCTGGTCGTGGAATGGCTGGATCGCCGCTTGGGCCACCGAGAAGTCGCTGCGGCAATGGACCGTGGCGCAGACGGTCTCGGTCACGCTCGCGCTCGTGGTGCACATGAGCAGCGGCGAACGGGCGCTGATCATCGCGCTCGGGTTCCTGGTGCTGGCGGCAGAGCTGGCCAATACCGCGATTGAAACCATCGTGAACCGGATCAGCCCGGAACGCAGCGACATGGCGCGAAAGGCAAAGGACGTGGGCTCGGCAATGGTGATGTTCACCGCGATCTCGGTGGCGTCGGCCTGGCTCGTGGTGCTTGCCGCCTGAGCGCACACGAGGGGACAGGGCGGGCACGCGCAGCGGGGGTGCCCCCGCCCCGTGCCGGTTCGAGGCCGGGCTCCCGGGCGCCAGCCGTTGACATCGGAACCGGCCAAAAATACAGAAACAGTGTATGTTTGCGGTCGCCGGGAACGCCCCTTCCGGGAGCCCTAATGCGGCCCCGCCGCGCCGTTCCGACAACGCCCCAGGACTGTCTTTTTCGGCCCGAGTTCCTTGATTCGAAACTGATTTCAGAAAGACATGCGATGATCTGCCAGTATATCAACCTCGACGAGGCGACGGCGCGGCGCGACTGGATGGAGACCTCCTTCGCCGCGATGGGGCTCAGCGCCAGCCGCATGCGCGCCGTGCGCATCGACGAGATCCCCGATCGCGACCCCGAGGTGAATATCGGCAACCTGATGCGGCGGCCCTGGATCGAGGCGGAAATCGCCTGTTTCCTGAGCCACCGGGAATGCTGGAAGCGCATCGCGGCGGGCGACGAACCGTTCGGCGCCGTCTTCGAAGACGACGTGCATTTCGCCCCGGGCGCTCCCGCCTTCCTGCGCGATGGGTCGTGGATCCCGCCCGGGGTCGAGCTGGTCAAGCTCGAAACGCTGCTGTCGAAGACGCTGCTCTCGAGACAGGCGCTTGCGGCGCAGGACCGGCTCTTGCGCCGGCTCGACGGGCTCCACCTCGGCGCGGCCGCCTATGTGCTGAGCCGCCCGGCAGCGCAACAGCTGCTTGCACGCTCGCGGCAGCTCGATGTTCCGGTCGATCACCTGATCTTCAATCCCGCGCAATATGGTCTGCGCTTCGCGCCCTGGCAGCTCTGCCCGGCGATCTGCATCCAGGACGACCGGCTGACCCCGGATGCCACCCGGCTCGGCTCGCAGATCAGCGAGACCTATCGCGGCCTGACGCCTAGCCCAAAGCCGAAAAGCCTGCTTGGCAAGCTTCACCGCGAGCTGACGCGCCCCCTGAAACAGGCGGCGCGCCTTTTGCAAGACCCCGCGCGCCTCGTGCAGAGACCGCGCCAGATCGTCCCTTTCCGCTGACCGCACGGGGGGCGGCGCCTGCCGGGCGGCCTCAGTGCGGCCGCGTCAGCGTGGCGCAGGCGCGGGTGATGCGTGCGAGCGCCTCGTGCAGCTCGGCCTCGGAGGTGGCGTAGGAGATCCGGAAATAGGGCGAAAGGCCGAAGGCCGCCCCCGGCACCATCGCCACGTCGGCCTCCTCGAGCAGCCAGGCGCAGAAGGCGCGGTCGCTGTCGATGACCCGGCCCGAGGGCGTCACCGCCCCGATCAGCCCGGCGCAGGAGGCGAAGGTGTAGAACGCCCCCTCGGGCACCCGGCAGTCGATCCCCGCGATCGCGTTCAGCCCGGCGACAACCAGATCTCGGCGGCGCCGGAAGCTCTCGGCACGCTCGGCCAGAAGCGCCTGCGGGCCGCTCAGCGCCGCCAGTGCCGCCGCCTGGCTGATCGAGCTCGGACAGGAGGTCGACTGGCTCTGCACCACCGCCATCGCCCGGATCAGCGCCTCGGGCCCGCCGGCATAGCCGATCCGCCAGCCGGTCATCGCATAGGCCTTGGAGACGCCGTTCACCGTCAGGATCCGGTCCTTCAGCCGCGGTTCGAGCGCCGCGGGGGTGACGAAACGGAAGCCGTCATAGGTGATGTGCTCGTACATGTCGTCGACCAGCAGCCACAGCCGCGGGTGGGCGAGCAGCACGTCAAGCAGCGGGCGATAATCGGCCTCGGCATAGGCTGCGCCCGTCGGGTTCGAGGGCGAGTTCAGGATCACCCAGCGGCTGCGCGGGGTGATCGCCGCAGCCAGATCCCCGGGCGTCAGCCGGAACCCCTGCGCACCGTCGCAGGGCACCGCCACCGGCACCCCGCCGGCGATCCGCACGATGTCGAAATACGAGGTCCAGCACGGCGTCGGGACAATCACCTCGTCGCCCGGGTTCAGGCTCGCCATCAGCGAGTTGAACAGGATCTGCTTCGCGCCCGCGGCGACGGTGATCGCGCCGACCGGATAGTCGACACCGTTCTCGCGGCGGAACTTCTCGGCGATCGCCGCCTTCAGCTCGGGCGTGCCGTCAAGCGCGGTGTATTTCGTCCGCCCCTCGGCCATCGCCTGCGCCGCACCGGCCTTGACGTGTTCGGGCGTGTCGAAATCGGGCTCGCCCGCGCCGAGGATGATCGTCGGCCGGCCCGCGCGTTTCATCGCCGCGGCCCGCGCCCCGATCTGCAGGATCTCGGACACGCCGAGCGCGGCGATCCGATCGGCCGGGACGAACCCGGCCGTTTCAGGCATGTGCACGGTCATCTCTGGCCTCAGTCGATGTCGAAGGTGACGCCCTGGGCGAGCGGCAGCTCGCGCGAGAAGTTGATCGTGTTGGTGGCGCGGCGCATGTAGCCCTTCCACGCATCCGACCCGCTCTCGCGGCCGCCGCCGGTCTCCTTCTCGCCGCCGAACGCCCCGCCGATCTCGGCGCCCGAGGTGCCGATGTTGACATTGGCGATGCCGCAATCCGAACCGCGCGCCGACAGGAAGGTTTCCATCTCGCGCAGGTCGAGGGTGAAGATCGACGAGCTGAGCCCCGCGCCCACGGCGTTATGCGCCTCGAGCACCGCGTCGAAATCGCGGTATTTCATCACATAGAGGATCGGCGCGAAGGTTTCCTCGAGCACCGGGCCGACCTGTTCGGGCATCTCGACGAGCGCCGGATGCACGTAATAGGCCGCGTCCGAGCCGATCGCCTCGCGCGCGCCGCCATGCACCGTGCCGCCCGCCGCACGCGCCTCCGCAAGCGCGGCCTGCATCGCGTCGAAGGCCTGCCTGTCGATCAGCGGGCCGACAAGGGCCTGGGTCTCGAGCGGGTTGCCGACGGTGACGCTCGCATAGGCCTTGATGAGCCGCGGCACCAGCGCGTCATAGACGCTCTCGTGCACGAAGAGGCGGCGCATCGTGGTGCAGCGCTGGCCCGCCGTGCCCATGGCGCCGAAGGCCACCGCGCGCAGCGTCATGTCAAGATCGGCCGAAGGGCAGACGATGCCGGCGTTGTTGCCGCCGAGTTCGAGGATCGAGCGGCCGAAGCGCGCCGCCACCTTCGGCCCGACGATGCGGCCCATCCGGGTCGAGCCGGTGGCCGAGATCAGCGCCACGTCCGGGCTTTCGACCAGCACATTGCCGACATCGCCCGCCCCGATCAGCACCTGGCTCAGGTTCTCGGGCGCCGCGCCGAAGCGCGCCATCGCACGGGCGAGGATCGCCGCGCAGGCAAGCGCGGTGAGCGGGGTCTTTTCCGACGGCTTCCAGATCACCGCATCGCCGCACACGAAGGCAAGCGCGCTGTTCCAGGCCCAGACCGCGACCGGGAAGTTGAAGGCGGTGATCACGCCCACCACGCCAAGCGGATGCCAGGTCTCCATCATCCGGTGGCCGGGGCGCTCGGTGGCGATGGTCAGCCCGTAGAGCTGACGGCTGAGGCCCACGGCAAAGTCGCAGATGTCGATCATCTCCTGCACTTCGCCCTGGCCCTCGGACGGGCTCTTGCCGGCCTCGATCGAGACGAGCTTGCCAAGCGCCACCTTGTCGGCGCGCAGCTCCTCACCCAGAAGACGGACAAGCTCGCCGCGCTTCGGCGCCGGCACCAGACGCCAGGCCTTGAAGGCCTCCTTCGCGCGGGCGACGGCGGCGGCGGCGGTCTCGGGCGTGTCGGCGGTCAGCGCGGCGATCTCTTCGCCGGTCACCGGCGAGAAGCTCGGCATCGTGCCGGCCGTGGTGCGCGCGGCGTCAACGCCAAGGGCTTCGAGCAGGCTCCGGGTTTCGGGTGCAAGCGACATGAGAGGTCCTTCCTGTGGTCTTTTATTCGAGGAAATAGGTCAGGCAGACGAGCGCCGCGGCGGCGCCGAGCCCGTAAAGGGTGAAGGCGCGGTTCACGCCGAAGGTGACGCGGGCGGGCAGCAGGCCCAGAACCCGGCCGGTGATGATCGACATCGCCGAGATCGGCGAGGCGGAGATGGCGAGCGCCCAGGCGAAGCACAGCGCAAGCGCAAGGGCGAGCGGATGGGCGGCGCCGACGGGGCCCGAGCCGAAGAGCTGCGCCGCCAGCACCATCACGATCGAATGCGGGATCAGCGCGGCACCGGCGAGCGGGATCAGCACGAGGCAGCCAAGGATGACGGCGAGCGCCGGCAGTGCGCCGCTCTCGATCAGCGCGCCGACGCCGAGCGCGTTCAGCGCAACCGAGACACCCGCACCGATCACCGCGGCGGCGAGGAAGATCGTCGCCTCGTTCGCCATCGTCGCCGAGGCCTCGGAGAGCGCGTCGAGCGGAGGCTGCGCCCCTGCCCCACGCGCCGCGGGCTCGATCCGCGGCCAGAGGACCGCAAGGAGCGGCAGCACCACGCAGGCGGCGACGAGGAAGCTGACATCGAGGGCGCGGTGCAGCCCGAGGGTGACGGCGATCAGCCCCGCCACCGCGGCCAGGATCGCGGCGAGCGCCCGGCCGCCGCCCGGCACGCTGTCACGCTCGGGATCGGCCGCCGTCGCGCCACGGTCGAGCAGCAGACTGCCCGCCGAGACCAGCATCGCCGCGCCGAAGCTGAGCGCGAGGAAGAGCACCGGGTCGAGCGCCGGGATCGCCGAGGTGACGATGGCAAAGCCGACGCCGATCGGGTTCCACACCGTCATCATCAGCGTGCCACGCAGCGCGGCAAGCGTCACCGGCGCCGGGTCGATGCCGGGCTTGCCCTCGGCCCTGGCGCGGGCGGCATGGTCGGCGGCGATGTCCGACATCATGCCGATCGTGCCGATGTTGAACAGCACCGACAGGAACTGCGCGCCGAAGGTCATCGCAAGGGCGCGCAGCCGCGCCGGATAGGCGAAAAGCCGCGCCGCCGCCACGCCGATCACCTTCGAGGCCCGCACCGGCGCCCGGATCAGGCCGAGCGTGGTCAGGAAGGCCGAGAAGGCGGTGCCCTGAAACAGCGCGCGCTGCATCGCCGGCAGCGCCTCGGGGGCGAGGATCGCGACCAGCGCCGCCACCACCAGCGCGCCAAGCGCGAAGCGGCGCGCGATGCGCTGCACCTGCGGCAGCCGGATCAGCGCGAGCGCCACCGCGGCTGTGGCGGCCAGCCAGTCGAGAATACCAAGGCCGGGCAGGAACCGTCCGCCCACCTGCCCCGCGACCAGCGCGGCGATCATCACCACGGCGAGCCCGCCGGCGATCCGGTGCAGCGGCAGCTCCCCGGTCCGGGGCAAGATCCGCGACACGCCCATCACGCGCCCCGCCGCGCCCGGACGGGTCGTGCCGCCGCGGCGATGCCGGGAAGTGAAAGCGGAGGGAGGGGAGAAGTCATTCTGTGTCTGCCGCGTCAGGAGGATGCCTGAAGCGGAATAATCCTTTTCCGCCGGCCCTGCATAATGACGAATCCGGCGGAGTTGATGCGCCCGGGGAATGAGTGCCCCGGAATGAGCGACCGGCCGCATCGCGTGCCGGGCCCGCCGCGGTGGCAGGCCCGGCCGAAGGTCAGAAGCCCGCGCGCAGGGCACGCAGCCCGGTGCCGAGCACGCCGACATCGGTGCCGACGGCAAGAAAGGCGACGCCCTGCTCGGCATAGCGCCGCGCCACCGCCGGATCGGTCGACAAAATCCCCGCCGCGCGCCCCGCGGCGCGGATGCGCGCAATCGCGTCACGGATCGCGTCCTGCACCTCGGGCGCGGCGCTGTTCGTGCCATGGCCCATGTCGGCGGTCAGATCGGCCGGGCCGATGAAGACCCCGTCCACCCCCTCGACCGTCAGGATCTCGTCGAGCGCGGCAAGGCCCTTGCGGCTTTCGACCTGCACCAGCAGGCAGACCTCGTCATTCGCGGTGGCAAGGTAATCGCCGATCGCGCCATAGCCGGTGGCGCGGCCGAGCATCGCGCCGACGCCGCGCACGCCGGCGGGCGGATAGAGCATCGAGCGCACCGCCTCGCGCGCCTGTTCGGCGCTTTCCACCATCGGCACCAGAATCGTCTGCGCCCCGATGTCGAGCATCTGCTTGATCCGCGCCCGGTCGTCATCACGCACCCGCACCACCGGATGGGTGCGTTCGGCCACCGCGCGCAGCTGGTCCATCACCTCGCGCAGCCCGTTCGGCCCGTGCTCGCCGTCGATCACCATCCAGTCGAAGCCGCAGTGTGCGGCAAGCTCGGCCACCGAGGCATCGGCCAGCGAGACCCACAGGCCGATCTGCGTCTCGCCGGTTTTCAGTCGGGCCTTGAAGGGGTTGTGCGGTGCGGGCATGGGAGATCCTCGTCTGGGTCGTTGTGGCGCCACCCTAGCGCGCCCCCGCCCCGGACCGGAAGCCCCCTCGCCGGAAGCTCTCTCAGTCCTGCCGGCAGATCGCGAAGAGCGCCCCGCGCGAGGTGATGCCAAGCTTGTCATAGGCGCGCTTGCGATAGGTGGCGATGGTGGCGGGCGACAGCGCCAGCTCGGCCGCGATCGTCTCGGCCTTCTTGCCGGCCAGCACGCCAAGACAGACCTCGCGCTCGCGCTCGCTCAGCGGCGCAAGGGCGGGCGGCAGCGCCGAGGGCGCGCGCGCCTCGGCGTGCAGAAGCGCAAGGCGCCCCACCAGTTCGGCCAGTTCGGCATCAAGCCGCCCGGCCTCGCCCTCGCCATGGTAGAAGTTCACGAACAGCCGCCGCCGCGCGCCCGCGGCCAGCACGCTCAGCTTGCCCGCCAGCCCCGGACGGGCAAAAAGCGCCTCCCAATAGTCGGGATCGACGCCCGCGCTTTGCGCTGCAAGCCCGCGCAGAAGCAGCGTGCCCGGCGTAAGCGCCAAAAGTTCCGGCAGCAGCGGATCGCGGCGGAAGGCGCCGTCGAGATAGCGCGCCGCCATCGCCTCGCCGACATGGCCGGCCGAGTAGTTGCACGACAGCAGGCAGAGCGCCCGCTCGGCGGTGAGGTCGAAGACCATCACCTGCCGCGCGCCGGTGCGCTGCGCGAGGTCGAGCAGATGCGTCGCACAGCCCGCCTCGCCAAGGGTCGCAAGACAGGCCCCGACCAGACCGTAGACACCGCTCATCCGTCCCCTCCTGTCCCCTGCTTTGAAGGACATACCCGCCCGCCCCGGCGCGGTAAACAGGGGCGGGAGACTGTTTCAGGGAGGACGGCATGAGACCGGCAGGCCGCGCGGACACCGCATCGCTTTATTTCACCTATCCGCAATTCGCGGCGCCCGAGGGCGCGGCACGCGCCGGACTTGCGCGCGACGTCGCCGTCGCCATCGTCGGCGCCGGCCCCGTCGGCATGGTCGCGGCGCTGACGCTCGCCCAGCAGGGCATCGCCTCGGTTCTGCTCGAGGCGAAGGACACCTTCAACGACGGCAGCCGGGCGATCTGCATCGCGCGGCAAAGCTATGCCATCCTCGACAGCCTCGGCGTGGTCGCGCCCTTCCTCGAGAAGTCGCTCGGCTGGACCACGGGGCGCAGCTTCTACCGCGGCCAGCAGATCCTCGAGTTTCAGATGCCCGACGGGCCCGAGGAGAAATTCCGCCCGATGTACAACCTCGAGCAGCAGTTCATCGAGGCCTATCTGTGGCAGGCGATCGAGGCCAGCCCGCTGATCGAGACGCGCTGGCAAAGCCGGCTCGAGGGGATCGAGATCGACGCGAGTGGCGCGCGGCTGACCGTCGCCGATCCTGAAGGAGGCTACAGCTTCCACGCCGACTGGGTTCTGGCCGCAGATGGTGCACGCAGCGCGGTGCGCAGCCAGCTTGGCCTGCGCCTGCAGGGGCAGAATTTCGAGGGCCGCTATGTCATCGCCGACGTGCAGATGGAGCACGATTATCCGACGATCCGGCGCGCGCTGTTCGACCCGGCCTGCCGGCCCGGCGCGACGGTGCTCATTCACCGCCAGCCCGACAACATCTGGCGCATCGACTATCAGCTTGGCGATGACGAGGACCCGGCCGAGGCGGTTCGCGAGGAGGTCGTGCGCGCAAGCGTCGCCGCGGTGCTGGCCGAGATCGGCCACACGGGCCCGTGGGAGCTTGAATGGTGGTCGATCTATTCGGCCAACACGCTGGCGCTCGAGGACTACCGCAAGGGCCCGGTGATCTTCATCGGCGACAGCGCCCATATCGTGCCGATCTTCGGCGTGCGCGGGCTGAATAACGGCATCGCCGACGCCCATAACATCGGCTGGAAACTCGGCCATGTGCTGGCCGGCAAGGCCGGGGCGGCGCTGCTTGACAGCTACACCCCCGAACGGCGCGGCGCGACGCTCGATGTCTTTGCCAATGCCTCGAAAAGTGCGCGCTTCATGACCCCGCCAAGCCGCGGCTGGCAGATCCTGCGCGACGCGGCGCTTGGCCTCGCCCTCACCCACCCCTTCGCCGGCGAGCTCGCCAACCCGCGGCAGATGACCCCCTTCACCTATGCCGAAAGCCCGGCCGTGCTGCCCGACGATCCGGGCTTTGCCGCGGGGCCCGCGCCCGGGGCGGCGATGGTCGAGGCGCGGGTGGGCGCCGGCTTCCTGTCGGACCGGCTCGCCCGTGGCGGCTTCACCCTCGTGTGCTTTGATCCGGCGCTCGCCCGCGCCATCGAGGCTCTGCCCGGCGCCCCCGCCGTCGTCTGCCTGCCCTGGCCCTCCGCGGCGGCCGACCGGCTCGGCGCGGCGCAAGGCGCGGCCTACCTCGTGCGCCCCGATCTGCACGTCGGCGCGCGCTGGCAGGCGGCCACCGCCGGGACCGTGCGCGCCGCGCTCGACAAACTGTGCTTCCGGGAGGTGTGAGATGACGCAGCACGAGATCGAACGGGTGTACGAGGCGCTGGCCGAGGGGATCGACCGCGCCGCACCCGAGGCACCCGAGCTTTACCTTGCCCGGGTCTGCCTGCTGCTTGCCCGCGAACTGCCCTCGGCCGAGGCGGCGCTGGCCGCGATCGCCGCGGCGGGCATGACGGGCACGGCGGGCTGAGCCGGCACCGGACGGGGGGCGGACCGGCGCGCTGCACCGCAGCGCCCCGTTGCCGCCCGCCCGGGGGCCAGCTATGCTCGCACGATGGCGCGGCACGCGGGCCGGGCAGCGGAGGAATGATGACCCCGATCGAAGAGATTGCCGAGGCGGCAGGTGTCGCCCGGATCTGGCACGATATCTTCGGATCGGAGCAGGTGATCCCGGACGCACGGCTGGCGCCGGTCCTTGCGGCGCTCGGCTATCCGGTCGGCTCGGCGGCCGAGATTGCGCGCAGCCGCGACCGGCTTGCCGCCGAGGCGGCGACGCCGCCCGCGATGATCGTCACCGAGACCGGGATCGAGACCGCGCTCCCCGCGACGCTGCCGCAGGGCGTCGGGGCGCTGCTGGTGGCCGAGGACGGCACCAGCCGGCCGATTGCCCTGACCGACGGCCGGCTCGCCGCGGTGGCGGAGCCCGGCTATTACCGGCTGGTTCTCGGCAGGGCCGAGCTGACCCTTGCCGTGGCGCCACCCGCCTGCCACGGCATCGACGCCCTCGGCGAGCGCCATTTCTGGGGCCCTGCGGTGCAGATCCCGGCGCTGCGCGGCGCCACCCCCACCCCCTTCGGCAGCTTCGGCGAGCTGGCGGAAGCCGCGCGCCTGTTTGCCGCGCGCGGTGCCGATGCGGTGATGATCAACCCGGTGCATGCGCTGTTTCCGGGCCACGGTGCGGGCTACAGCCCCTATTCGCCCTCGAGCCGGCTGTTTCTGAACACCGCGATGGCGGACCCGGCCCTTCTCGGCCTGCCGGCGCTCCCCGCCGCTCCGGGCGGCGACCTGATCGACTGGGCGGGCGCCCTGCCCGCGCGCCACGCCGCGCTGCGCGCGCTTTTCGCCACGCTCGACGCCGAGACCCGCGCGCGCATTGCCGCGGACAGCGCCGCCGAAGGGCCGGGCCTGCGCCGCCACGCGATCTTCGATGCGCTCGACAGCCGGTTCCGGCCGAGCGGCGCGGATGGCTGGCGCGCCTGGCCCGCGGCCTTCCACGACCCCGACGGGGCGGCCGTCGCCGATTTTGCCCGCGAAGAGGCCGAGGAGGTGGAATTTCACCTCTTCACCCAATGGCTGGCGCGCGAGGGGCTGGCCGCGGCCCAGACCGCGGCGCGCAGCGGCGGGATGGCGATCGGCCTTGTGGCCGACCTTGCCGTCGGGGTGCATGGCGCGGGCAGCGACAGCTGGTCGATGCGCGGTCAGATGCTCGACGGGCTGACGATCGGCGCGCCGCCCGATCCGCTTGGGCCGCAGGGGCAGAACTGGCTGCTGAGCAGCTTCTCGCCGCGCGGGCTGCGCGAGAGCGGCTATGCCCCCTTCATCGCGATGCTGCGCGCGACACTCGCCCGCGCCGGCGGGCTGCGCATCGATCATGCCTTTGGCCTCGCCCGGCTCTGGGTTGTGCCCGCCGGGCAAGGCTCGCCCGAGGGCGCCTATCTGCGCTATCCGTTCGAGGACCTGCTGCGGCTGACCGCCCTTGAAAGCCACCGCGCGCAGGCGCTGATCGTGGCCGAGGATCTGGGCACCCGCCCCTTCGGCTTCACCGCCGCGATCGAGGCGAAGAAGATGCTGGGGATGCGGGTGCTGTGGTTCGAGCGCGCGGCCGATCAGGGCTTCATCGGGCCGCAGGATTACGCGCCGATGAGCCTGGCGATGACCGGCACGCATGACACGGCGACGGTGGCGGGCTGGTGGACCGGGCGCGATCTCGACTGGGCCGAGCGGCTGCACCGCCTCGCCCCCGGAGAAAGCCGGGCCGATGCCGACGCGCATCGCGCCTGGGACCGCGGCCGGCTCTGGGGCACGATCGGCGGCGGCGCGCCCTGCCCGGCGGTCGATGATCCGGCGCCGGTGGTGCGGGCGGCGCTGCGCCACCTGGGCCACACCGCCTCGAGGCTGGCGCTTGCCCCGCTCGAGGATCTGCTGGCGCTGCGCGAGCAGCCGAACCTGCCCGGCACGCTTGACGAGCATCCGAACTGGCGCCGCCGCCTCGGCGCGCCGCTTGCCGATCTGCTGGCGGACCCGGCCACCGCGGAACGGGTCGAGACCCTCGCCGCGGCCCGCAAGGAGGCCTTCCCGGGGCAGTGAGCCTCAGCCGGCGACGACCGCCTCGGCCAGAACCTCGGCCAGCACCGAGGCCGCGAGCGTGCGCGCGTCGCGGGTCGAGGGGATCACCCCGATCGGGCCGCGCAGCCGGGCCAGATCGGCCTCGGCCACGCCCGCCGCGCGCAGCCGGGCAAGCCGGTTCTCCGCCGTGCGCCGGCTGCCCTGCGCGCCGACATAGAAGGCGCGGCTCGCCAGCAGATGGCGCACGATCGCGGGCTCCCAGTCGTGATCGTGGAAGAACAGCACCCCGGCGGTGAAGGCATCGAGCGCGACCTGTTCGACCGCCGAGGGCTGCGGCAGGTGCACGACCGTGGCGCCCCGGCCCGCAAGCGGCGCGAGCGTCTCGCTGTCGGGCGAGGCAAGCACCGTCTCGTAGCCCGCCCCCGCGACCATACGCGCGAAGGCCACGGCCTCGGGCCCCTTGCCGAAGACGGCAAAGCGCGGATCGGGCAGGACGCGCAGCACCAGCTCGGCGCCGGCGTCGGGGGCGATGCTCAGCCCGGCATCGGACACGGCCAGCGAAAAGGGTTCGCGCGAGGCCAGCCGCGCCCGCAGATCGGCGAGCACCTCGGCACCGGGCGCCGGCAGCACGAGGATGTCGAGCCCGCCGCCGCAGGGCAGCGTCAGGTCGATGAAGGGCGAGCCCGCGCCATAGCGCAGCCGCCGCAGGCCGCCCGCGCGCGCCACGGCTTTCGCATGTTCGGCGATGTCGGCATCAATGCAGCCCGAGGACAGCGTGCCGGCCACCGCGCCGTCGCGGCCGAGCACCATCGTCGCCCCCACCGGGCGATAGGACGCCCCCTCGGTGCGCAGGATCAGCGCGAGCGCGGCCGGGCCCGCGAGCGCCGCGAGCGGCAGGTCGCTGGCCCGGATCGTGGCCTGCGCCGCAGGCGCCCCCGCCCCGGCTTCCGGCATCGCGGCGGCGGTCCGCCACAGGTCCTGTTGCTGCATGGTCATTTCCCCGTCTGGGCATCCCGATCCGGCACAGATGGGCGGGGCGCCCGCCTGCGACCATAGGACACGGTGCGACGCCCCGTCCAGCCTGTCTCGGGATTGAGACAGTCTCCCGCGCAAACCCCGGCAGGCGCAAGACTTTTCTCCTCCGCATTGGTTGACGCGGCGGAGCGTTGCGCTATTTCGTCGCAGGTTATCCGGGGCTCTCTCCCGGATTCTCCCTACAAAAGACCAAGGATTGATGCCCTGATGCTTAAATCCACGCTCTCCATTCTGGCAGGTGCCGGCGTTCTCGCCCTCGCCGGCTTCGGGATCTACGCGTATCACTCGCCCTATGCCGTCGAGCCGCCCTCGGCGCGGCCGGCCTTCGACCCGGCCCAGGTGGAACAGGGGCGCATCCTCGCCGCCGCGGGCTATTGTGCCACCTGCCACACCGCGGCAGGCGGCGCGCCCTATGCCGGCAACTTCCCGGTGACCACCGATTTCGGCACCATCTACGCCTCGAATATCACGCCCGACCCGGAGACGGGGATTGGCAATTGGTCGAAGGCCGCGTTCCGGCGCGCCATGCACGAGGGCGTCGACCGCGAGGGCCGCCACCTGTTCCCGGCCTTCCCCTTCGATCACTTCACCAAGATGACCGATGCCGATGTCGACGCGGTCTATGCCTATCTGATGACCGAGGTCGCGCCGGTGCAGGACGCGACGCAGGCGCCGACCATCCCCTTCCCGCTGAACCAGCGGATCCTGCAGGCGGGCTGGAAGCTGCTGTTCGTCGACTTCGGCCGCTATACCGATGATCCGGCAAAATCGGCCGAATGGAACCGCGGCGCCTATCTGGTCGAGGGCGTCACCCATTGCGGTGCCTGCCATACGCCGCGCAACAAGGTCGGCGCCGAGGAGAAGAGCGCACGCTTTGCCGGCGCGAGCATCGACGCCTGGAGCGCGCCGGCACTGACCGCGGCGAACCCCTCGGCGGTGCCGTGGACGGCCGCGGATTTCACCCGCTACCTCTCGACCGGCGCGGGCGTCTATCACGGCATCGCCGCGGGCCCGATGGCGCCGGTGGTGCATGCCGGGCTGCGCGAGCTGCCTGCAAGCGACCTGACGGCGATCGGCGTCTATCTGGGCGATGTCGTCGGCGCGCCCGAGGCCGACCCCGCCGCCAGCCCCGCGGTGCAGGCAAGCCTGGCCGCCGGCCGCCCCGATCCCGCCTGGCGCGCCGATGAGGGCGAACGGCTGTACGCCACCGCCTGCGCCGCCTGCCACTACAACGCCGAGAGCATCGTCGCCGAACGGCCCGAGCTGGGCATCAATTCCGCCACCCGGCTCGACGATCCGTCGAACCTGATCCATGTGATCCTCGACGGGGTGTCCTCGGCCGAGGGCACACCCGGGGTGGTGATGCCCGCCTTCCGCGACGCGCTTTCCGATCCGCAGATCGCCGCGATCGCCGCCTATCTGCGCGACAAACGCGCCGACCTCGCCCCCTGGACCGACCTCGAGACGCGCGTGGCGCAGATCCGGGCGCACCAGGGGACGCATTGACGAGGACAGATGAGATGATCGAATTCAGCATCAACGGACGCGCCGTCAGCCTCGACGTCGATCCCGACACCCCGCTGCTGTGGGTGATCCGCGACGAGGTCGGGCTGACCGGCACGAAATTCGGCTGCGGCATCGGCATGTGCGGGGCCTGCACCGTGCATGTCGGCGGCCGCGCGACGCGCGCCTGCATCACCCCGGTCTCGGACGTGGCCGGGGCCGAGATCACCACGATCGAGGGGCTCGACCCGGCCGGCGCGCACCCGCTGCAACAGGCCTGGCGCGCGCTGAAGGTGCCGCAATGCGGTTACTGCCAGTCGGGCCAGATCATGCAGGCGGCGGCCTTCCTCAAGGACATCCCGAACCCGACGGATGCCGATATCGACGCGGTGATGACCGGCAACCTGTGCCGCTGCATGACCTACAACCGGATCCGCGAGGCGGTGCGCGAAGCCGCGGCCGCGATGCGAGGGGAGAAGACCAATGGCTGACACCTTGCATTTCCCGCCCCACAAGCGCGCCCTGCCCGACCTGAGCCGGCGCGGCTTCCTGGTCTCGCTGTGCGCCGCGGGCGCCGTCTTCGGCTTCCCGAAACCGGGCGCCGCGGCGATGGACCCGGCGGCGCCGGGCGGCCTGCCGGTCGCGGCCGTGGGCGCGACCTACGAGCCGGCGATCTGGTACTGGATCGACACCAAGGGCATCGTCAACGTCAACATCATCCGCGCCGAAATGGGCCAGCACGTGGGCACCGCCATCGCCCGCATCCTCGCCGATGAGCTCGGCGCGAACTGGGATGACGTGCGCATCACCCATGTCGACACCGACCCGAAATGGGGCCTGATGGTCACCGGCGGCAGCTGGTCGGTGTGGCAAAGCTGGCCGGTCTATCGCCAGGCGGGCGCCGCGGGCCGCGTGGCGCTGGCCGAGACCGCCGCATTGCTCTGGGGCGTTGACGCCTCCGAGGTCAGCGTGGCGAACGGACTGGTCACCGCCGCCGGCAATTCCGCAAGCTTCGGCGAGCTGGTCGCCGCGGGCATCACCCGCAGCTTCACCGAGGACGAGCTGAAGGCGCTGCCGCTCAAATCGGCGGACGAGCTGACGCTGGTCGGCAAGGAGGTCACCGCGCTCGACATCGCCAACAAGACCACCGGCGCGACGATCTACGGCATCGACGCACAGGCCGAGGGCATGGTGCACGCCGTGCCGCTGCTGCCGCCCACCCGCTATGGCTCGGTCATCACCGCGATCGACGACAGCGCGGCGAAATCGGTGAAGGGCTATCTGCAGACGCTGACGCTCGAGGACCCGTCCGAGACCGTGCAGGGCTGGGCGATGGTCATCGCCGACAGCCACTGGGCGGCAGTGAAGGCGGCGAAGGCCGTCAAGGTCAGCTGGACCCCGGGTCCGGCGGCAACCGTCGACGAGGCGCAGATCCAGGATTACGGCCGCAAGCTGATCGCGGATGAAAGCACCGGCGCGCTCCTCGACACCGGCGACAGCAATGTCGATCCGGTCTTTGCCAAGGCCGCCGATGTGTTCGAGGCGGAATACACCACCGCCTCGGTGCTGCACTTCCAGCTCGAGCCGCTGAACGCGCTCGCCTTCCGCACTGCCGCGGGTGTGTGGGAGATCCACACGGGCAACCAGTGGCAGTCGCTCGCCCTGCCCTGGCTGCAGACCGCGCTCGGCGTCGGCGACGGCGAGGTGGTGATGCGCAGCTACATGCTGGGCGGCGGCTTCGGGCGGCGGCTGAACGGCGACTATGCCGTGCCGGTGGCGCTGGCCTCGAAGATGCTCGACGGCAAGCCGGTGAAGATGGTGATGTCGCGCGAGGCCGATGTCGCCTTCGACAGCCTGCGCGCGCCCTCGGTGCAGCATCTGAAGATGGCCTTCGACGCCGACAAGGCGGTGATCGCGATGGACAGTGCGGTGACCGCCGGCTGGCCGACGAAGGTGATGGTGCCCGGCTTCATGCCGAAGGGCACCAATGGCGAACCCTATGACCCCTTCTCCGCCGACGGCCTCGATCACTGGTATGACGTCGGCGCACAGCGCGCCCGGGCGATCTCGAACGATCTCGCGGAAAGCACCTTCCGGCCGGGCTGGCTGCGCTCGGTCTCGCCGGGCTGGATCAATTTCGCGGTCGAAAGCTTCATGGACGAGGCCGCGCGCCACATCGGCGCCGATCCGCTGCAATTCCGGCTCGACCACTTCCGCGCCACTGGCCGCAACGCCGGCACGGCGCCGAATGCGACCGGCGGCGCGACGCGGCAAGCGAATGTGCTGCGCCGGGTGGCGGAGCTGTCGGGCTATGGCAAGGGCGGGCTGCCCGACGACACCGCGGTGGGCATTGCCACCACCTATGGCCAGTCGCGCTCGATGCCGACCTGGGTCGGCGGCGCGGCGCAGGTGCATGTCGACCGCGCCTCGGGCCGGGTCGAGGTGCAGAAGATCTGGCTCGTGGTCGATTGCGGCACCGTGGTCGACCCGGACGGGGCGAAGGCGCAATGCGAGGGTGCGGCGCTGTGGGGCCTGTCGATGGCGCTTTTCGAGGGCACCGAGATCGCCGCGGGCCTGCCGCGCGAGCGCAACCTCGACAGCTACACGCCGCTGCGGATGATCGACACGCCCGAGGTGGTGGTCGACTTCGTCGAAAGCACCGAGGTGCCGACGGGGCTTGGCGAACCGGGCACCACCGTCGTCGCCCCGGCGATCGCCAACGCGATCTTCGAGGCGGTCGGCGTGCGGATGCGGCATCTGCCGATCACCCCCGCCGAGGTGCTTGCGGCACTGGCCGGCTGAGACCGGACAGCGATGCAAGGGCGCGCCGCCGCGGCGCGCCCTTTTTCATGCCGCAACCGCACAACCTGAGCGTGTGCGAAATCTGTTGCCAGAATGCCCGTTTTCTGGCCTGATCGGAAAAAGTCCTTTTGTCCGAAAGGGCCTGCAAATGATTCATCCGTGCATTCTGTGTGGCGGGTCCGGCACGCGGCTGTGGCCCCTCTCCCGCAAGAGCTACCCCAAGCAGTTCGTCGCCGTCACCGGCGAGGAGACCCTGTTCCAGGCCACGGCACGGCGTCTGTCGGGGGTATGCGGTGCAGAGCCGCTCGCGCCGCCGCTGATCCTGACCCATGCCGACTTCCGTTTCATCGCCAGCCAGCAGCTGGGCGAGGCCGGGATCGAAGCCGGCACCATCCTGCTCGAGCCCGAGGGCCACAACACCGCCCCCGCGGTGCTGGTCGCGGCATTGCAGCTGCAGGCCTGCGACCCCGAGGCGGTGCTGCTGGTTGCGCCCTCGGACCACCGCATCCCCGATGCCGCGGCCTTCCGCGCCGCCGTCGCACGCGGGCTGCCGGCGCTCGCCAAGGGACGGATCGTCACCTTTGGCATCCGGCCGACCCGGGCCGAGACCGGCTATGGCTGGCTTGAGCTGAGCGCCGAGGCGGAGGGGGCCGGCGACGGGCCGGCGCCGCTTGCCCGTTTCGTCGAGAAGCCCGCGCCCGAGGAGGCCGCGGGGATGCTGCGCAGCGACCGCTTCCTGTGGAATGCCGGGATCTTCCTGTTCCGCGCCGCCGACATGATCGCCGCCTTCGAGGCGCATGCCCCGGCGCTGATCGCGCCGGTGCGCGCCGCCCTCGCCGGCGCCACGCTCGATCTCGACTTCCTGCGCCTCGCGGCCGCCCCCTGGAAGGCCACTGCCGCGATCTCGCTCGATTACGCGGTGATGGAGCCGGCACGCAATCTCTCGGTCGTGCCCTATGCCGGCAGCTGGTCGGACCTTGGCACCTGGGATGCGGTCTGGTCGGAAAGCGCGCGCGATGCCTGCGGCACCGGCTGCCAGGGCACCGCCGACGCGATCGACTGCGAGAACAGCCTGCTGCGCTCGGACAGCCCCGAGGTGCGGCTCGTCGGCATCGGGCTGCGCGATGTGATGGCGATCGCCACCCGCGATGCGGTGCTGGTGGCGCATCGCTCGCGCACGCAGGAGGTGGGGGCGGCGGTGGCGCTGCTGCACGCGCAAGGCGCGCAGCAGGCGACGCAGCTGCACACCGACCACCGCCCCTGGGGCCGCTACGAATGCCTGTCGCGGGGCGACCGCTTTCAGGTGAAGCGCATCCACGTCCGCCCGGGTGGCATGCTCAGCCTGCAATCGCACCACCACCGGGCCGAGCACTGGATCGTGGTCGAGGGCACGGCGAAGGTGACGATCGACGGCGAGACCCGGCTTTTGAGCGAGAACCAGTCGGTCTATGTGCCGCTCGGCGCGGTGCACCGGATGGAGAACCCGGGCAAGCTGCCGGTGGTGCTGATCGAGGTGCAGACCGGCGCCTATCTCGGCGAGGACGACATCATCCGCTACGAGGATCTCTATGCGCGCGAGGCGCAGCCAGAGCCGGAGCGGCTGCGCCGGCTCTAGCGCGGCGGCGGATCACACGCCGCTGTCGAAGGGCTCGAAGGCCTCGGGCCGGGCCCGGCGCCAGCGTTTCAGATAGCCGAAGCGGTCATCGTCCTCGCGCAGCAGGAAGCCCTCGGGCATGTAGGGATAGACCTCGTCGCCGACCACCATGTTGCGGTCCTTCTCGCGCATCATCAGGTGATGCGGCAGGAAGCCGCCCGGATGGTCGAGCCCGGCGGCCCCGGTCATCTCGGCCAGCGCCTTCAGCGTGTTGCGGTGGAAATTCGCCACTCTCTCGGCCTTGTCGGGCACGACGAGCGCGCGCGCGCGCGACTTGTCCTGCGTCGCCACCCCCACCGGGCAGCGGTTGGTGTGGCACGACTGCGCCTGGATGCAGCCGATCGAGAACATGAAGCCGCGCGCCGAATTCGCCCAGTCGGCGCCGAGCGCCAGCGCCTTGGCGATGTCGAAGGCCGAGATCAGCTTGCCCGAGGCGCCGATCTTCACCCGCTCGCGCAGCCCCGCGCCACGCAGGGTGTTGTGCACGAAGGTCAGCCCCTCGACCAGCGGCATCCCCATGTGGTTCGAGAACTCGAGCGGCGCGGCGCCGGTGCCGCCCTCCTTGCCGTCGACGACGATGAAGTCCGGGGTGATGCCGGTTTCCAGCATTGCCTTGACGATGCACATGAATTCGCGCCGGTGCCCGACGCAGAGCTTGAAGCCCACGGGCTTGCCCTGCGACAGCTCGCGCAGTTGCGCGATGAAGGCCATCATCTCGAGCGGCGTCGAGAAGGCCGAATGCGAGGCGGGCGAGATGCAGTCGACGCCCATCGGCACATCGCGCGCCTCGGCGATCTCGGGGGTGATCTTCGCCGCCGGCAGCATGCCGCCATGGCCGGGCTTGGCGCCCTGGCTCAGCTTGATCTCGATCATCTTCACCTGCGGGTCGGCGGCCTGACGCGCGAATTTCTCCGGGTTGAAGCTGCCGTCGTGGTTGCGGCAGCCGAAATAGCCCGAGCCGAGTTCATAGATCAGATCGCCACCGCCCGTGCGGTGATAGCGCGAGATCCCGCCCTCGCCGGTGTCATGGGCAAAGCCGCCCGCCTTCGCGCCGCGGTTCAGCGCCTCGATCGCATTCGAGGAGAGCGCGCCGAAGCTCATCGCCGAGATGTTGTAGATCGAGGCCGAATAGGGCTGCGTGCAGTCGGGCCCGCCGATCGTCACGCGGAAGTCGGTGTCGGCGATGTGGCGCGGCCGGATCGAATGGGTCAGCCACTGATAGCCCGAGCCATAGACCTGCATCTTGGTGCCGAAGGGGCGCGCATCCTCGACGTTCTTCGCGCGCTGGTAGACGATCGAGCGTTCCTCGCGCGAGAAGGGTTCCTCGTCGGAATCGCTTTCGATCAGATATTGCCGGATCTCGGGGCGGATCTCCTCGAACAGGAAGCGCAGATGCCCGATCACCGGGTAGTTGCGCAGGATCGAGTGTTTCGTCTGGATGATGTCGCGCACGCCCATCACCGAGAGTGCCCCGAACACCAGCACCCCAAGCCAGAACCAGGCGGAATGCGCCAGTCCGAAAAGGCTCGCGATGCACAGGATGACGCACAGCGCCAGCGGCAGGTAGCGCTTATAGAGCTTGCCCATGGGATCTCCTCACTTCCCGGCGGGCGGGCGGCCCGACGCGGATTCGTCCTCCGGCCGGACTTTGGCCCGCCTCGGCGTCGGTGTCGAGGCGCGCAATGGCCAGCACCGGGCCGAAACCGCCATTGCGGCAACCCCGGCTTGCCAGGACGGCAGGCGCGCTCAGGTCGCTTCGTGGTGGCGGCGGAAACGCAGCGAGGAGACGAAGGCCAGCCCGATCAGCACCGCGCCAAGCAGGCCGGTGACGACCTCGGGCACATGCATCATCGTCTGCAGGAACATGATCAGGCTGAGGATCAGGATCGACCAGAAGGCGCCGTGTTCGAGATAGCGGAACTCGGCGAGGGTGTTCTTCTCGACCAGCATGATCGTCATCGAGCGCACGTAAAGCGCGCCGATGCCAAGGCCGATGGCGATCAGGAACAGGTTCTGGGTCAGCGCGAAGGCGCCGATCACCCCGTCGAAGCTGAACGAGGCATCGAGCACCTCGAGATAGAGGAAGGCGCCAAAGCCCGCCCGCGCCGTCTCGGCGGCGAGCGAGGCGCGGTCGAGCACCTGGCCCAGCACCTCGACGGCAAGGAAGGTCAAAAGCCCCGCCACCGCAGCGAACAGGAAGTTGCCCTCGGTGCGCGGCGGCAGCAGCCAGACGAAGAGCAGCACCACCGCCAGCACGAAGCCGATCTCGAGCCCGCGGATCGAGGCACAGGCGCGCAGCCGGCGCTCGAGCGCGGCGATCCAGTCGATCTCCTTGCCCTCGTCGATGAAATAGGTCAGCGCCACCATCATCAGGAAGGCGCCGCCGAAGGCCGCGATCGAGACATGGGCCGAGCCGACGATGCGGGCGTATTCCGCGGGCCGGGTGGCTGCGAGATCGAGCGCCTCGAGCGGGCCGATGCCGGCGGCGATCACCACGATCAGCAGCGGGAACAGGATGCGCATGCCGAAGACGGCGATGACAATGCCCCAGGTCAGGAAGCGGTGCTGCCAGGCGGGGCTCATGTCCTTCAGCCGGTTCGCGTTGACGATCGCGTTGTCGAAGGAGAGCGAGACCTCGAGCACCGCCAACACTGCGGCGATCAGCAGGAAGGAAAGCGCGCCGGGCGCGCTGTGCGAATAGCCCCAGCCCAGCCAGAAGGCGAGCGCGAGCCCCACCGCCGTCAGTGCAAAGGCCCAACGGAAGTAATGATACATGTCGCGCATGATGGCTTGCCTCGCAGTGCCGCTGCGCAGGAGATAGGAGCGCGGCCCCCGGGCTGCAAGGCTGGCGGCGCGACGGCGCGCCGGCGTGCCCTTGCCGCAACAGCCGCCCGACCCGCTCAGTGCACCCCGGCGCGGGCGAGCCAGCCCTCGATCCGGGCGCGGTTGCAGCCGAAATCGAAGGGCCCGAAAACGAGATGACCGCGCACATGCACGCGGTCGCCCTCGATCCAGAGATTGGTGATGTCAGGCAGGCCCCAGAGCGCCGAGCGGGTGACCACGGTGACGAGCCCCTCCTCGACGCTGCCCTCGATCAGCGCGGTGCGCGGCGTCGCCTCGACCACGCCGACCAGGGCGGCAAGCGTCGCCTTCGGCTCGGTCACCTGCCGCACCGCCTCGAAGCCGCCGCTCGCCGGCCAGTCGCCCACCCCATGCGCCGAATCCATCCGGTGATAGAGATCGGCCGGCAGCGGCGCGAAGCGCACCCAGGCCCCGAAGACAAGCACGGCCAGAAGCAACAATGCGGCGGCAAGGCGCAGGATCATGCGCGCCCCCGCCGGGTCCAGCCGTAAAGCGCGATCAGCTCCATCGCCACATGGGCGCCGGCGATCGCGGTGGCGCCGGTGGTGTCATAGGGCGGCGAGACCTCGACCACGTCGCCGCCGACCAGATTGATGCCGGCAAGTCCGCGCAGGATCGCCGCCGCCTGCCACGATGCCAGCCCGCCCCAGACCGGCGTGCCGGTGCCCGGCGCAAAGGCCGGATCGAGGCAGTCGATGTCGAAGGTGATATAACACGGCCGCTCGCCCACCACCGCCCGGATCCGGGCCACGGTCTCGGCCACGCCCGCCTGATGCACGAAGGGCGCATCCAGAATGGTGACGCCGCAGGTGTCGGGGTTGTCGGTGCGGATGCCGACCGAGACCGTGGTCCCGGGCGCCACCACGCCCTGTTTCAGCGCCTTGTAGAGGAAGGTGCCGTGGTCGATCCGGCTCATGTCGTCATCGGCCCAGGTGTCGGAATGGGCGTCGAACTGGATCAGCGCCACGGGGCCCAATTTCGCGGCATAGGCGCGCAGGATCGGCAAGGTGATGAAATGATCGCCGCCAAGGGTGATGCTGCCCGCCCCCGCCGCAAGAATGCCGCCGATATGCGCCTCGACCCGCCCCGGGAAGGACGGCGTGTGGGCATAGTCGAAGGCCAGATCGCCATAATCGACGACCGCCATCTCGGAGAGCGGATCATAGCCCCAGCCGAAGGGCGCATCGGGCGCCTGCAACGCCGAGGCCTCGCGGATCGCGCGCGGGCCGAAGCGGGTGCCGGGCCGGTTCGTCACCGCCTGGTCGAAGGGCACGCCGGTCACCGCCAGATCGACGCCGGTCAGGTCCTTGGTATAGCGCCGGCGCAGGAAGCTCGTCGCGCCGCCGAAGGTATTCTCGAAGGCAAGCCCGCGCGCCTCCGCACGGGTAAAAGCCATGTCGACCTGGGTCTTCGCGTCCTCGAGTGCCATCTGCTTCTCCTGTCTCGCGCCCTAGCTGAACCGACGGGGGCAAAAGGTCAAGCACGGGCGCGGCGGCAGGCCTGGGGTGGAGCCGAAGACTGTCCGGACGGAACGGGCCCTACCGCCCCAGAGCCCTCAAGATTGAATGTCCGTTTGCGTGCCGCGTCAGGTCGCGAGATAAGGGCATCGTCAGGTGCCCCTTGTGGGAGAATCGGGAAGCCGGTGCAAATCCGGCGCGGGCCCGCCGCTGTATCGGGGATCGTTTGGCACAGGCCACTGGGGCAGGCCCCGGGAAGGCGCCAGGACGAGATGATCCGGAGCCA